>CAYGRX010000010.1:271-19997 GCA_964352365.1 uncultured Rickettsiales bacterium | reverse complement strand
ATTTAGGTTCTAGTGCCGCAAGGCGTGGGGGTTCGATTCCCTTCATCCGCACCAAATCTCCCTTTTCAAACTTATAATTTAGCCTAATTTTAACTAATTTAAAAGTGAACCTTTTTGACGAGACATAATTCACCTGATAAAATCATTAAATGGGTAAAGTCAATTTCACAAAGAGCTTATTTATAATAAGCAAGGTACTTGCAATATTTTTTATATCACTTGCATTAAATGCTTGCGAGGAAGAAAACGAGCTAAGCTTAAAAAAAGGATTTGATATTATATCAAAAGATCGGAACACCTATTTTGTAGTAGTAGGAGAAGATTATTTAGGCGATAGATACGCTCAACGCCAAGAGGGGTATAAGATTTGCGACCATTTTAAAAGAGAGGAAGGATATTGCGAAGTTTTATTTTTTTCTAGTAGAAATGAAATCCCTACAAAATTTCCAATAATAAACAGAACATACCCAATGGGTAAATACAAAGTTCATTATGGCACAAGGTTCACTCAGGTTTTACCTGCACCACCAGATTACGAAACTGACAATAAAGTAGTAGTTCTATTGAAAGATTTTTATAGAAACTATTTAAATAGAAAGAAAGCCGAGATGAATTAAAGTTTACTACTATTCACCCATTAAAATGCGGGTGTTATTTATTTTTAACTCCTCAATTAACACCAAAACTGAAAGGAACGTTTGTAGACTAATTTTTTTATCCCCAGCGATCACTAGCTCCTTTTTAGAATCCATATTTGAAAGTTCCAACTTTAAATCACCTAAGTTGTTTATATATTTACTACCAAGGTTAAACTTATTCTCACCTTTAATTTTAAGAATAACTGATTTCTTATCCTGAGCAAATTGCTCTAGCTTTTCCTCTTGCTTTTTAGGTAGCTCAACCATGAGCTCAACAATCGCAGGGTTTGAAGTCAATATCAAAAATACGATTAGAATAAAGATTATGTCAATAAGCGGAGTTAAATCTGGAGCAATAGTACGTAGACTATAATCATCTACCGAATCTATATTTGACTGAGGCTTAATCATTTACAACTTCAAACTATATTTTTACGCCTTCAAGCTCTAGAGAATATCTATTTAAATCTTTTAAGATATTTTCCAAAAATGAATCAGCAATGAATTTAAATATTGAAGCAAAAAATAATGCTGGCAATGCTACTGCAAGACCATAAGCCGTAGTTAACATTGCTAAGTACAAACCATCAGCGACCAGAGACGGGTTAACGGAACCAGTTGTGTCTGCAATTTTTATGAATGCATTTATTAAACCAATTATTGTTCCAAACAAACCAAGGAGAGGAGAAAGCAAACCAATTAAACGGAGCCACTTTAAACCAGAATATAATGAAATTTGCTGTTCTGAAATTAAAACTGACAAAAGCTCATCTCTAACGCTTTTTGGCTTATCAGAATTTCTAGTAAGATTTTCCTTTAACGCCTCATAAACAGATTTTATATTAGATGAAAAATGAGTGTAAAATATTACTCTCTCAATAAGAATCGCGAAAAAAATGATTGAGCAAAAGGATAGAGGGTACGCAGTTACACCCATCTTGTGAAAATATTCAATCATGAAAGTATATTTATATAATTATTGAATAATGAATTTAACTGGAACAACAACCCAAGAACCTTGGGACTTTGCAAATGCAGAACTTTTAAAGTCCCACTTAGAAACTGCCGCTAAAGCAGATTTATCTAACGATTTATCACCTGAAGATGACTTAATTGAAACTAGCCTTGGCTTGCCATTTGCACCAACTTTAACCTTAACCATAACTTTACCTTCAACGCCACGTCTAATTGCCATTTTAGGGTATATTGGAGCAACAGTTTTTACATAATCATTAACACTTAATATAGGTGTAACTGTTGATTTTTCGGAACCATTGTTATTTGAGGTTTTTCTTTGCACAGAAGTTACTTGCTTAACTTTTTTCTTCTCAACTTTTTTTGCAATTTTTTCCGCAAAGGTTTTTACAGGCTTAACTTCCTGCTTCACCACTTCTTTAACTTCCTCAACCTCCTCAATAGGCCTAGAAGCATCGATACTTGGTGCCGCTAAGGAAAGTAGAGATATGTTAATTTTTTTATAAACTTCATCTTCAATTACTGCTGACTGCACTGGGATTTTACAAATAAAACCATGCAGCAGAACTGACGCTACTATCGCGGTAATAAATATTTTCTTTGAAGGTTTAATAATCATATTTACTTTATAATAAAAAATATTAGCCTGTATAATATAATGATAATTATTATCACTGTAAAGCGTATAATGATAATAATTATCACCAGTTGGCAAATATTATACCCTTACACATGCTAAAATAGTTGATTAAATTCAAAAACGGCCTCTTTCACACCCTTATCATAATCCCAAACTCCAGTTACTACGGCAATAAAGTCTGCACCAGCACCAATTAAAGGAGATGCGTTTGAAGTTTTTATTCCGCCAATTGCTACCACTGGGAGATTTGTATAAGTAGACCAGAACTCTAGCAGGTCAACTTCCGGCCTGCCTTTCGGCTCCTTTGTTAGGGTTTCATAAAAAGCTCCAAAGGCAACATAATCCGCACCTTGCTCAGCAGCACGGTATGCTAAATCTCGTGAAGCATAGCAACTTGCGCCAATATATTTACCCTCACCCATAATTTCGCGCGCAGCTAAAACTGTCGCATCATCCGAGCCAACATGAACACCATCTGCACCTACTTTCCTAGCCAGCTCGGGATTATCATTAAGTATAAATATGCAATTATTTGTATGACAAATTGGGATAAGATGTTTTGCAACTTCTTCCACTTCACCCCAGTCTGGCTGAGCTATATATTTACCATTTTCATCTTGAGATTTCATACGAAGTTGAAATACCGAAACCTCACCGCCAGAAAATGCCTCTAATAACTTCACCTTAAAATCCTCAAGTTCAAAATGAGGCGGTGAAATTAAATATAATTTACACTTTTCATCTATTTTAGACATATTTAAACGGATCCTCCAATCCAGCATCTTTAAAACCCTGCAACCTTAATGAGCAAGAATCACATTCACCGCAAGCTTTATCACCTTGAGGATCATAGCAACTTAAGGAATTAGAGTAATCAACTCCTAAATCATTACCCATTTTTATAATTTCAGACTTTGTTAGGGTCATAAGTGGCGTGTGTATTTTAATTTTACCACCCTCAACACCAACTTTAGTAGCTAGATTTGCAGTTTTTTCAAAACTTTCAATAAATTCTGGCCTACAATCTGGATAGCCAGAATAGTCCACGGAATTAACGCCAATAAAAATATCTTTGGTTTTTAAGGTTTCAGCATATCCAAGTGCATATGATAAGAATATCAAATTTCTCGCAGGTACATAAGTAATTGGAATTTCAGATGATATTTTATTGCTATCTCTATTTTTAGGAACGTTAATATTATAATCCGTTAGTGCAGAACCACCAAAGCTTGCAACATCAATATTGATAATTTTATGCTCAATTGCGCCACCAGAATTCGCTTGAAGCGAAGCATACTCAAGCTCAATATTATGGCGCTGTCCATATGCAAATGAAATAGCATAAACATCAAAACCTTGAGATTTTGCATGAGCTAAAACGGTTGAGGAGTCAAGACCACCCGAGAGCAAAATAACTGCTTTTTTATTACTGAATTTATCCATTTATAGCCCTTCTAATATACACCAAGCCACCTAAAAGAATTAATGCCGTCATTTGATGTAACGACGCAAGCGGAACAGGGACGACCATGATTAAAGTTTTAATACCGATGAAAATTTGAAGCACCAAAACCGCAATCATCATATTTGAAGATTTCTTAAGCCTAGTCGCAGTTACGCCAGTTAATTCACCAGATCTAATAGAAGCCTTAATCTTAAAAACATAATATATCGTAACAAACAAGATGGCGAATGCTAACCAACGATGAATGAACTGGATTGAAATAATATCATTAAAAATTGAGTATAAACCCTCCGATATAAAGCCTTGAGGAACAAACTCTCCATCCATTAGAGGCCAAGTATTATATGTTAAACCGCCATCCAATCCTGCAATGAATGCCCCGTAAACTATTTGAATTGTTAGCAATGCCAGCAAAATATTTACCAAGTTTTTAAACTTTAAAAACTGCTGCTGCTTACTAAGATAAAAATTAAGAGCTTGCCAAAATAAAATGGAAAATATTAGGAAGGCACATGTCAAATGTATAGCGAGTCTAAAATGAGATACCGCAGGCTTATCATAAAGACCAGACTTCACCATCCACCAACCTATAACCCCCTGAAATGCACCAATAAGCAAAACA
The DNA here is from genome assembly GCA_964352365.1 of uncultured Rickettsiales bacterium. Classification (GTDB taxonomy): domain Bacteria; phylum Pseudomonadota; class Alphaproteobacteria; order Rickettsiales; family UBA8987; genus CAYGRX01. Next base: position 15,657 of record CAYGRX010000010.1, on the reverse strand, counting down.
CCAAGTAGCTTTAAAGCTTGAATTCCTTTCAAACGCTTTGTAACCATGAAGAAAAGTAAAGGGAGTAAAAATACTATCCCAGTAATTCTACCCGCAATGCGATGCACATATTCCCACATAAAAATGAATTTAAATTCAGATAATTCCATACCCATATTTATTTGCTGATACTCTGGGCTTTGTTTATAATTACTGAACTCTTCAAGCCACTCGGCCTCTCCAATTGGAGGGATTACACCATGAACTGGATGCCAGTCAGTCATAGAAAGCCCCGAGCCCGTCAAGCGAGTTAGCCCGCCTATTAAAACCATAATTGCAACAAAAAAACAGCATACAAACAACCATTTAGAAATGAGCTTGTCTTTCTTATATTTTATATCAGGATTACTTTGATTTGTAGCTTCCATAGCTTATAATATATGTTTAATAGTTGGAATATATAATGAAGTTAGAATTAAATAACAACCATTTAACAGGTAAAAGTTTAAGCAAAAACTGGTTCTTGCTTTCTATTGCAAGTTTGGCTTTTTCAGGTTTGTTTGCAATTTTTTTAGTTATTGGTAGGTCGCCATATATTAATAAGATTCTGCCCCATGTTGATTTTTTTAAAACTAGCTTAACAATTCATGTTAACTTATCCGTTACTGTTTGGTTAATTGGAATTATATGTTGCATTCAATTCTTACAGTTAACACAAAAAAGATTCGCTTATATTATATGCTTTTGGACTTCGGCATTTGGTTCATTACTGATTGCCTTTAGTATTTTTGATCCTAGCGCAACTGCATACTTAAATAACTATATACCTTTCATTGAATCTTTAACTTTTGAGATAGGTATATTTATGTTTTTGATTGGAGCCCTAATTTCCAATTTATTAGCCTTGGCTGAAGGGTTGAAATTTAAATCTACAAACTTAATTGCCTTTCCTTCATTAATTATATTATCTTCAATAGTTTTTTTTACAGCATTATACCAATTGGAAATTTTAGGCTTAAAAGAGCTTTTTAATAGTGAAGACTATTTTGAAAATCTATTTTGGGGTTCTGGACATATAATACAACTAGCTTATGCACAGCTTGTTATTTTTGCTTGGCTAATAATTATAGGCAAACTAGCTAATAAGGATTATAGCTCACATTATAAAATTTCAACAATAATCAACTTAGTTTGTGCATTTATTGGAATATTCATTATATTTCTCCACCCCATTTCAGAAGTTGAATATAGAACTTTATACACCAAACATATGATCTATTTTTCGGGTCTTTCCAGCCTATATATTTTCTTTTTTACGATTAAAGATTTTCTAAAGATTTGCATTAAAAAATTTGATGGCGATAAACTAAAAACAATTAAAAATTGTTTGGTTTGGTCTATAATTTTATATGCAAGTGGTGGGCTAATTGGTTTAAATATTAATGAGATCAACACTGTAATACCTGCCCACTATCATGGGTCTATAGTTGCAATTAGCCTAGGTGGAATGGGTATGTGTTATACTCTTTTAGAGTATTACGGATATGGGTATAAATTTAGTAGATTAACAAAGATTCAGCCAGTTTTATATGGAGCTGGACAATTACTTCATATTACAGGCTTTGCAATTAGTGGAGGGTATGGAGCATTGAGAAAAAGCCCCGGCACATTAAACTCCATTGAAGGCAAGTTTTATATGGGCTTAATGGGGCTGGGCGGACTTATTTCAATTATTGGTGGACTAATATTTATTATTGTTATATTTAGGGCCATCAATAACAAAAAGGTTTGAATATGGACACTAAGAAAATTATATTAATAATTGCTGTCATCATTGTTGCAGCTAGTTTATTTGGAATTAAAATACCAGGCATTACGGAAGCTGAAAAAAACTCAGATGGCACAGAAAATGAAACTAGTATACTTGACACTGTATCTGATAAGGCTAGCGCAATTGGTGGGTCAATTGCAGAAACTACAAATGAAGCAGTTGATGGCGCTAAAGACGTCGTATCTGAAGCACAAGAGAAGGCTTCTGAAATTACTGAATCAGTTAAAAATAAAGCAGGTGAAATTTCTGAGAAAACTGCAGAAATTGCGAATGATGTTAAAACTGCAGCAACTAAACAAGTTGAAGAAGTTAAAAAATCTGCCGCAGAAGCTTTAGGAACTAATACAGATGCTAAAGAAGCGGCTGAGGATGCTAAAGAGGCTGCTGAAGACGCCAAAGAAGCAGCTGAGGACGTTGAAGCTGCGGCAGATAATGCTAAAGAGGCTGCTGAAGATGCCCAAAAAGCAGCAGAAGCAGTTGAAGCTGCCAATGAAGCAGCAGGTAAATTAGGTCTTTAATTAAGGCAATAATTCTCAAGTCATGATTAATGACTGTATATAGGAGCCTTGTTGAGTTTAAACTAAGCAAGGCTCCTTTTAGTTTAACGATTGTTATTTAATTTAAAATTTAAGGTTCAACCACATGAAAAATATCTTTGTTTTATCTATTCTATTCTTATTTTTATTTACTAATATTGAGCTTTCCAATGCTCAATCTGTATCAAATAGCGCAGAGAACTTGTTCACTAATGATGCTACCAATAACACAACAGAAGAAGTTATTGAAGGCATTAAGGATGTAGTAAGCCAAACTGATAGAGAGGTTACAAAGACTATCGGAGAAATTGAAGATAGCATAAATTTAGGTAGTGAAACTGATATGGTAAAAGAATCTACTAATACAAATTTAGAAGAACACAATAATGAGAGTGATAATCCTATGGAAAACATAATTGTAATGACTTTGAAAGATGGACCAGTTGTAATTGAACTAAAGCCAGAAGTTGCCCCAAACCATGTTGCTAGAATTAAAGAATTAGTAAGAGAGGGATTTTATAATGGCATCGTGTTTCACAGAGTTATTGACGGTTTTATGGCTCAGGGCGGCGACCCAACTGGAACAGGTAGAGGGGGAAGCGGCCAGAACATCGATGCAGAATTCAATAATGAAAAGCATATAAGAGGAACTTTATCAATGGCGAGGGCGGCAGACCCTAATAGCGCAGATAGCCAGTTTTTTATTGTACTCGAAGAAACTCCACATCTTGATGGTAATTACACTGTTTTCGGCCAAGTTAAAGATGGCATGGATTTTGTAGATCTAATTAAAAAGGGCTATGGACCTAATGGAATTGTTAGTGACCCAGATAAAATTATTTCAATGCAAGTTGCGGCTGACATAGATGAAGCATCCCTCCCTGCAAGCTTAAAAGAAGCAGCTTATCTAGTGGAAGAAGAGGACAAAGCCGCGAATGATAATTCAACCAATAGTGAAGCTGACGCTTTAGAAGCCGAAGCTAATTAATAATTGCTCTAGTGCAAAAAACTTATTGCATTGGGATTTTTGGGGGATCTTTTAATCCCCCTCATAGAGGCCATCTGCACGCCTCACTTATATCCCTTAAAAAGCTAAAGTTAAAAAAATTACTATGGCTAATTTCAGTAGGTAACCCCCTAAAAGATCATAGTAACTTAGATAGCTATGAGTCTAGGTACAAAGCTTGCAAGAAGCTAACAAATGGCCATCCAAAAATTTATATAAGCTCATTAGAAAAAGATTTTCAAAAGTATAATCGCTCACTTAATTACACTTATAATTTTTTAATTAGGTACAAAAAAATTTATCCCAATCACAATATAAAATTTATTATAGGAACTGATAACTTAATAAGCTTCCACAAGTGGTATAGATATAAAGATATACTTAATATGGTTGAGTTAGTAGTTATAGATAGAGGTAAATCTAAATATAAAGCATTATCCTCGAAGGTAGGGAAAATGAAAAAATTTACATATATAAATGTTAAAAAGGTGGATATATCATCCACAGAAATAAGAGAAATAAAAAATAAAAAAGATTCTAATTAGGCATCACATACAATTCATCAGCCTCATGATCCTCACCTAAAGCATCTTCTATTTCACCATAATATGCCATAGCGAAATGCTCTAACTGCCACTGATAGTCTTTTACTATTTCAATAAGAAACTCTATTACCTGCCTTGTATTATCATATTCTCTTGGAATAATTTTATGTAGGTCGGGATGTTTTTTAAAAACATAGTCAGCTTCTAGCTTGTCATCATGATGATCAATTAATACATGCAATACGTCTGAGTAAGCAACATGACCATCCCTTATTTCAAAAAGAAAATGCTTATCCTCTTCGGAAAACTTTGTGAAGTCACCCTTAAATTCAATTAATTTATGTAGCCCACCCCAAGTGCGGGTCATTATATCATATGTTTCCTGATCAAACTCATCATATTGTTCAGTATGCTCTTTTTTAACATGGTGATATATGGTCCAAGATGCCTGCAATGACTCTTTGCTAATAGATTTAACAATTTTTTTAGCATCTTCCAGGGCAGACTTATTTTTTTTATGGTCTTTATTTTTTTTAAAAAAATTAAACATATATATTTATCACCTTGTCAAATTTTAGCTATGTACACTTACAACCATCATCAACTTCAAAATCTTCATCAGTACTGATATCTTCTGTAACATCATGGGCATTAATAAAAATCATGATCCCTACCACGATTAGAAATACTAGCGTCCAATGCATTCTTCCATTAAATGACAAAATGCCAACAAATACCAACGAAAAAGCAACTAGAACGCTACCCATAACACTATTAATGCAAAATAAGCTTCTAATATCGCATATTTTCTCAGCCATTCTAGAGGCTTCACTTATTTCAGGAAATAAGAAAACTAGAACTATGATTGCTATATATATGATGTTTCCTTTCATAAATTATACACATCTACATTGTTCAACTACGTCACTACCAGATGGTGGAGTAAAAATTTTACTTGCTAAGTTTTCCGCACCCAGAAAAATCACCAAACCTGTTGATATAACTAGAACGGTAGTCCATTTTATTTTACCAGCAAAAGATAATATTCCTAAGGAAAAAATTGCCCCTACACCTATTACAAGACCAACCACCCCACAAAACATTTTTCTTATGCCACATAGCTCCTCATAAAGGGCTGTGTCATCTTGAGCAAATAGATACTCTGGAATAATTGTTATAGCTAAAATTATTATAAATATTTTTACTAATTGCATGCACACTCTACTGGTTCACTAGTTATCATAGTTGCAAAAGTATTAGCATTCATAAAAAACAAAAGAGCGGCTGTAAATATCAAAGCAAACGTCCAAGGTAATTTACCTGTAAAAGACGTCGCACCCACAACTACCAAGGAGATCGTTGCTATTACCGATCCTACCACTCCACAAAACATCTCTCTAACAATACATAATTGCGATGATACTGTTGGGTCACTTTGAGAATAAGAAAGCTCTGGAAGTAATAATACCGCCAGAGCCATAAAAAATATTTTTATAATATTACTATGCAAAATTATTACATAGACACTATTATTAACACTGTACATCGGCACATGCTATAAGACTTACTCCACCAAATTGCCCCACAATTGTAGCAGCACCCAATACAACAACTATACCAGCCAACACTGTAATAACTAGACCCCAGTTAGTTTTACCAAAAAATGCACCAATTCCCAAAAATATAACAGCAAATGTAGCTATTAAAGATACAACCGTGCTACTAAAAAAACATTTGTAGAGTTTACAAACACCCTTTTCAAAAGATGACAAGTCAGTTGCCAGGCCCAAACTTGGCAATAATAGCACTACAATCGCTAGGCTAGCAGCTATGATATGTTTTTTGTTAAATGATATATTCATTATTTTTCTCCATTATAAAAAATTACTAGCAAGTTACTGCAGACGAGCCACATGATGCCGCCCCACTAATGTCAGTACCATTAAATTGAGCTACAATAGCACCAGCACCCAATACAACAACTATACCAGCCAACACTGTAATAACTAGACCCCAGTTAGTTTTACCAAAAAATGCACCAATTCCCAAAAATATAACAGCAAATGTAGCTATTAAAGATACAACCGTGCTACTAAAAAAACATTTGTAGAGTTTACAAACACCCTTTTCAAAAGATGACAAGTCAGTTGCCAGGCCCAAACTTGGCAATAATAGCACTACAATCGCTAGGCTAGCAGCTATGATATGTTTTTTGTTAAATGATATATTCATTATTTTTCTCCATTAAAATATAAATCTTTTAAGCACTGTATTTAGCTTAATGACAATTAAATTACTAAATCTAATCTGTATTATATACCTTTATTGTTACAATAATATTTCAAGCATCCTAATTTAATAATTAAGTTTAATAAAACGTTGCCTTAAAGATACTCTTGAACTATTTCATTTTGTAGAAAATATAAATTTACAATACTTATGAATAAAATTTTACTCTTAATTATATTTTTAGAAGGCTACGTGGTTCTCGCAAGTGAGTTAATTGCGATAAGAATACTTACACCTTTTGTAGGTAACTCAATAGAAATTATCTGCATAGTTATATCAGCCGTTCTTATACCTTTATCATTAGGATATTATAAAGGTGGAAATTTCCGCCCTAAGAAAATCAAGGGCTCTTACAGAGGTGTTAGAGAAACACTATTAAACAATTTTTTTCTAAGTATGTTTATTTTAACTCTAGCCTTTACATATACATTTAACATATTATTTTTTGAACTTATTGAGGTCTTAGGGGTGAATAGTATTGTTTTTCAAACCATACTATATGTATTAGTGTTTTTGATATACCCAGTTTATTTGCTAGGCCAAACCATTCCTTTAATTACTAATTATGCTTCTAAAAAATATATATCTTCATTAACTGGAAAAATATTGGCCTTCTCTACTATAGGGTCTTTTACAGGATCAGTTTTTAGCACCTTAGTGCTAATGGCATTTGTTGGAGTTAAGATAACAACCTTAATAAACCTTGGAATAATAACTTTTGTAATTTTTTTATTATCTAAAAGATTAATAAATTTTTATAGCATATCAGCAATTATGTTCTTATGCTTCGCAATAGCGTTAAATTTAAATTTTGATTCAAAGAGAGTAAAAACTGTTTCAAATGATCATAACGCCCTTATTTTTATTGCCGAAGAAGAAGAGACCGGTGATAAAATGCTGATCATAAATCACTCCACTTCATCAAGGCATACAAATGACCCAAGTAGAGAGTTCACTTATCTACAATATATACACAAGCATTTTATTAACCCCCTAAAAAATAAAGACCATTGCCCATGCGATGTATTAGCTATTGGGGCGGGGGGTTTTAGCTTAGGAAAGGATGATACAGTTAATAACTATACATTCGTAGATATAAATGGAAAGCTACTTGATATTTATGAAGAACATCTTTTGCAAGATAAATTACCTAAGAATAAAGAATTTGTTAAAATGCCTGCAAGGGGATTCCTTAAAAACATTGGAAAAAAATATGATTTTATATTGTTAGATGCTTACACAAATGAAATTTCCATGCCTCCACAGCTTTTAACAAAAGAATTCTTTGAAAGCGCTAAGAATTCTTTGAAGGAAAATGGTATTCTTATAATGAATTCTATAGAAAGCCCTAACTTTGCAAATAGATATAGTCAAAATATAAGGAATACATTTGCCAATGTGTTTAACAACTATTCTAGGCATGTACTAGGGGAGTTTGATGCTTGGGATAATAATCTCAATACTAAAAAGAATGTTCTATATATTTTTTATAACTCTAGGCTAAGTAAAGATATATATACTGATGATAGAAATAAATATTTTCTAGATAAATAACTCTCCATCTTTCAATCTAAGAGACTTACTGGAAGATGGGACTCAAGACTAACCTTCAAAATGGAAATATTCAGGAACCTCCGCTTCTATCTCCCCCTCAAAGTAAGCATCTTTATGAGATGCCCTCCATGAGTGAAGGTGAAGGTTTTTGCCGAAGCCCTCTATAAATGATTCCGTACCACCATATTTACCATCTCCAATTATAGGATGTCCGATTTCAGCTAAATGAGCGCGGATTTGGTGTTTACGACCTGTTTGCGGATCCAACTCAAGTAAACTCGCAACTGGATTACCATTTTTACCTCCATCAAAAACCTTAACTAATTTATATTCAGTTACAGATATTTTGCCGTTTTCGTAATCTACCGCCATTTTTTCAGCACCACCAGCCCCTCTTTTAGGCCCTAAAGGAAATGCAATTCTACCTTTATTTTTTTCGGGAACTCCAGCGACAACAGCAAGGTATTTTTTTCTAATTAAACGCTCTTTAAAACCTATTCCTAAAATTCTTGCAGCTTCACGCGTTCGGGCAAATAATAGTAACCCTGATGTATCTTTATCTAATCTATGAGCAAGCATTGGAGGGTTATCATAACCAAAATCTAAATATTTAAGCATATCATCAATTGATAGAACAACACCACTGCCACCTTGACTAGCTAAACCTTGAGGCTTGTTAATTGCGATAATATTCTTATCCATAAATATTATGTTTGAAATAAGATGTTTTTCAGCATCTTCCTCAGTTGGTATATATTTTTTCACTTGCGGGTTCTTAGGTTTATCAACTTTTTTTGCTTTTTCTGGAAGCGATATGATGTCCCCCAATTCTAGAACCTGTTCTTGCTTGGCTTTTTTTCCGTTTACAAGAATAGCTTTTTTACGAACAAGCTTTTGGATTAAACCATGGGGCATGCCTACATCGTTCTTACGGAACCATTTTATTAAGGTAATACCTGAAAAATCTTGAGAGACTTTGTATGTACTATCATTTATCTGATTATTTGCTGGCAAGGTTGTACCCCATAAAAATTAAAAATATTGAAAGAAAAACGGATATTATAACATATATCACAGCTTCATAAACTTTACCACGCTGAACAAGGTTTAATACATCCATAGAAAATGCTGAAAATGTAGTAAAGCCACCTAAAAAACCAAAAGCAAGGAAATATTGGAACGAATCCCGAGTAGTTGAAGGAGAGTGGTCTTGTAGCCAAGCAAGTAGAATACCCATTAGAAAAGAACCAATAACATTTACAAAAGTAACATAGGTCAAAAATGAGGGAAGTGTGTTAATCAACTTTGCATCAATGAAAAATCTTGATACAACAAAACGAAGCATGGTGCCAAGTGCACCACCAAGAACAACATATATAGCATAAGATAGGTGCATAAATGAGTGAATCTACAATTGATTTAATTTATAATATTAGCGGAATTATAGGGGTTGCGATGATAATAATCACCTATTTTCTTTTACAAGATGAAAAAATGAAAAGTAATAATATTGCATATCCAGTATATAACCTTATTGGAGCATTGCTAATTTTGATATCTTTATACAGATTTTATAACTTTGCATCAGTGGTTATTGAAATATTCTGGATAGCAATTAGTATCTATGGAATTTGGAAAATTAAAATAAAGAATAATCGTAAATCCTAATAATTGGTAATTTAAATGAAAAAAATATTAGTAATTACTTTAGCTTATTTGCTGGTTATAGCTGCACCAATTTTTTCCGAAGCACAAGTTTTTAATGATAACGAAAGAACAGAACCTAATGAAGCTATAATAGAAAAAGATTTCGAGAAAAATACCGACATTCAAATTAAAGAAAGAATAGAGAATATTTTCAATGAGCTAGAAGATTTAAAAGGTATTGAGGTCATGGTAAATAGCGGAGTTGCTACCCTGAATGGCAGTTTGGCAACTGAAAAAGGAATTACAAAGGCTGAGAAAATTGCTAGTAGAGTTGAAGATGTTGTCACCGTACAAAATAATATTGAACGTGATTATTCAGTTGATAAAAACGTGTCACCACTATTAGAAAAAACACGTAACCAGATAGATTTTATAATTAAAACCGCCCCCCTATTTTTGTTTGCATTAGTTGTTTTTCTATTAATATTTTTCTTTGGTAAATGGGTTTCTAACCGTGAAAAACTATGGCAAAGACTTGCGCCTAATAATTTTCTAGCGGACCTAATAGCAAATGCAGTATTTGTAATTTTTATAGTTATAGCTCTATCTACTGCGTTAAACCTTATTGGTGCAACTACCATTTTTGCAGGAATGTTAGGTGCCGTTTCAGTAATTGGTTTAGGTATATCTTTTGCAATTCGTGATACTCTAGAAAATTACATATCAAGTATTATGCTTTCAATAAGGCAACCTTTCAGAGCTGGCGACCATGTATTAATAAATGACTATGAGGGGCGTGTAGCTAGGCTTACAACAAGGGCTACTATATTAATTACACTGGATGGTAACCATTTGAGAATACCAAATTCAGAAGTTTTTAAAGCCGTAATTTTAAATTACACTACGAACCCTGAACGCAGATTAATATTTGAAATTGGCGTAGATGCATCTGATGATCCGATTGCAGCAATCAACTTAACTGTTGAAGAGCTTAATAAACTAGGTTTTGTTTTGCAAAGTCCTGAAACTTCAGGTCATATTAAAAATGTGGGGGATTCAAACATCGTTCTAATATTTAAAGTTTGGATAAACCAAAGTGAAACAGACTATTACAAGGCTAGAACTACAGCTATTAGATCCGCAATACAAGTTCTTGAAGCAAATGGCTTTAGTATTCCAGAGCCTATATATAAATTAAGGTTTGATGGCAATTATCCAATCAATTTGCCCCAAGAAACGAAAAGTAAGAAGATTACTTCAGGAAAAAAATCTGACCGCGAAAAGCCGAAACCTAAAGAAGTTAAACAAGCTGAATTTGATGTGTCTGCAGATACAGACTTTGAGCAAACAGTTTCAGAAGAAGCCGAGAAAGGAAGCGATGAGAACTTGTTAAGTGAAGAAGTTCCAGTGGAGTAGATACGTAGAATAAAGCGCCTTATATACTCATATAAGGCGCTTTATCAGATAACTATTTTTATATCAATTATATTAACTAATCTTCATAGTGCTTTTGCACTAATCTATCAAGTGCTTGAACACCAAAACCTACGGCACCTTCTGGTGTAACACCGTTAGCTTTTGGCGCCCATGCAGTTCCAGCAATATCAAGATGCGCCCATTTAGTGCCATTTACAAAACGCTGAAGGAATTGACCAGCAGTTACTGTTCCACCACCTTTTGCATTTGATATATTTTGCATATCAGCAATTTTTGAGTCAATTTGCTTATCGTACTCTTTACCAAGTGGAAGCCTCCAGAAATTTTCACCAATTTCTTCACCTGTATTGTAAATCTCTTTGGCTAAATCATCATTATTACTCATAAGGCCCGCCTTGTGTGTACCAAGCGCAATAACAACTGCACCAGTTAATGTAGCAAGATCAATCATGAATTTTGGCTTATATTTATCTTGTGTATACCAAAGTATGTCAGCCAACACTAAACGACCTTCCGCATCAGTGTTTAAAACTTCAATTGTTTGACCACTCATAGACGTAACAACATCAGAAGGTCGTTGTGCGTTACCATCAGGCATGTTTTCAACAAGACCAACAACGCCAATTGCATTTACTTTTGCATTACGTCCACCAAGTGCCTTCATTAAACCAACTACAGCGGCACTACCACCCATGTCATATTTCATATCTTCCATGCCGGCAGAAGGTTTAAGACTTATACCACCGGTATCAAATGTAACACCTTTACCAATGAATGAAATTGGTTGCTCTTTTTTATCTTCAGCGCCTAGATATGTCATTATAACTACGCGAGATTCACGACGGGAACCCTGCCCCACGCCCAAAAGTGCGTTCATACCAAGTTTAGAAAGATCTTTTTCATCTAATATTTCAACCTTTACACCCACTGATTTCATTTCATCTTTAATGCGGTTAGCATAAGATTCAGGGTAGATTACGTTAGGTGGCTCACTCACAACATCACGAGCTAAAAATACACCATCAGCAATTGCATTTAAAACTTCAAACTTTGTTTCAGCTTCGGTTTTAGCAGAGCTTGCAATAGCAATCTTTTTAAGTGATGGCTTTTTGTCTTCTTCTTGTTTTGTGAAATATTTATCAAAACGATATGATTTCAATCTAGCTCCGTATGCTAAATTTGCAGATGTAACACCTTCAGCAAATCCGTAAACAGCTTCCTCAACAACTATTGAAGCTTCTTTAATCTTTGCATGATTAACATAAGAATATATATTTGCACCAAGTTCACGAATAGATTTCTCTGGGCTTTCAGATTCATTTTTACCAGTTCCTACAATTACTATCCTTCCAATTTCATCACCAGGATAAACCAAGCTTACAAATTTTTTATCTTGACCAGTGAATTCTGCATCTTCAATTGCTTTAACAATAATACCGCCCGCAGAATCATTTAACCTTTTTAATTCAGGTGTTAAGTCTGATCCTTCCGATAGTAAAAACACTGCATTTTTAAGCCTATCTTCAATTGAAGTAAATTTGATTTCCATAGTATAGTTTTCCCTTTTTAAAATTAGCTGTGTATAAAGTTATAATGCGCTTCTTGAATTTTTAAAGAGGTAATTTATATTGCATGATACAGAAATAATTTATGGAAGGAAACATGACTAAACAAACACATCAATTTACGGCAGAAACTGAAAAAATTTTTAATTTAATGGTTCATGCTCTTTACGAAAATAAAGAAATTTTTGTTAGAGAGCTCATCTCCAATGCTTCCGACGCATGTGACAAATTAAGATACTTAGCTAATACTGATGATAGCTTAGTTAGCGATGAAGAGCTTGAGATAAATATTACTCTAGATAAAGATAAACGCTTAATAACAATCTCTGATAATGGAATTGGAATGAACCTTGATGACCTAAAAGAAAATTTAGGTACAATAGCAAAAAGTGGAACCCAAAATTTTCTCTCTGGCTTAACTGGTGATAACAAAAAAGATAGCCAATTAATCGGACAATTTGGAGTAGGGTTCTACTCCTGTTTTATGGTGGCTGATGAAGTAACTGTGGTTTCCAAAAAAGCTGGGGAAGATAAAGGCTGGATTTGGAGTAGTACAGGAAATGGTAATTATAATATAGAAGAAGCACCAGAAGGTGTAGAAAGAGGAACAAAAATAACTTTAAATATTAAAGAGAGTGAAGGTGAATTCTTAGACCATTTTAAATTAAAAACAATTATTGAAAGCTATTCAAACCATATCGCCTTCAATATTAAATTTAAGCATAATAGTGCCGATGCAATAACTGTTAATAGCGGCCAAGCAATTTGGCTAAAGAATAAAAGTGAAGTTAGTGATGAAGAATATAATGAGTTTTATAACTCGATCTCTTTCGCAGGTGACAAAGAACCATATATGACACTTCATAACAATGTTGAGGGTTTAATTGAATATTCTAACTTGCTGTTTATCCCTAATGCAAAACCTTTTGATTTATTCCACCCAGATAGACAAACAAGAATCAAATTATATATAAAACGTGTATTAATATCTGAAAAATTAGAGATTATTCCACAATATTTAAGGTTTTTACAGGGGGTTGTTGATAGCGCAGACCTACCTTTAAATATTAGCAGAGAAACGGTTCAGAATAGTGCGCAAGTTAAAAAGATAAGCCAGTCTATAACTAAGCGCGTCTTAAAAGAACTAGCTAAAAAATCTGAAAAGAAACGCAAAGATTATTTAAAATTCTGGAATAATTTTGGAGCTGTAGTTAAGGAGGGTTTGTGTGATGGAATTGAGCCTCGTGATGAAATTTTAGCGGCCTGCCTGTTCAACACAAATGTTAGTGAAGAACCTATTTCCCTAAAAGAATACAAGGCGAGAATGAAGGATGGGCAAAAATCTATTTATTTTATAAATGCTGAAAACAGAGAAAATGCACTCTCCAGCCCACAAATTGAAGGGTTTGTTAAGCGTGGGTATGAGGTAATTATTCTTACTGATTCAGTGGATGATTTTTGGGTAAATGTTGTTCATGAATTTGACGAAATCCCTTTTAAATCGGTTACTAAAGCAGGTAGTGATTTAGTTGAAGTAGCAAATAAAGATTCTGACAGCGAATCTAGTGAAAAAGATGGTTCTGAAAGCAAAAACTCTCACAACAAGTTTGAAGCTCTTATTAAGGTAATTAAAGAAACCTTAGGTACTAAAATTCAAGATGCAAAAACTACTTCTCGCTTAAGTGATAGCCCAGTTTGTATAACTGTTGGAGAAGGATCAATGGATATAAGATTAGAGCGTTTTATGGTTGAAAACAAGCAACTGCCTGGCGCGAGCGCAAAAATCTTTGAGATCAACCCTGATAATAAAATTATTAATAAACTAAATGACGATGTTAACTCCGAAGGTTATTCAGAGAATGAAAGCCTAAAAGAGAAAGTTAATGAAACCATCAATTTACTATTTGCACAAGCAAACATTGTTGAGGGCGAACCTGTTAATGATATTAAAGCTTTTACAACCAGCCTTAATAAATTGATTGAAAAAAATTTAGCTGCTTAAGGTTTTATTAACTATTCTATTTTAAAATAGAACTTTATTGTAATAATGGATTCAAACCTTGAAAGATAAAAATAAATGGGGTTTTAGTTTTTTAAAATCTAAAAATAAAGGTGGAAAAGAAATCAGTGGTAACGTGAGCGAGTTTAAATTCCTCCTATAGACATTAAAAAATATTAACATTTACCCTTTGAAGGTGGCAATCTGATGTACTTAAAAAAGTTAATTGTTATATAGATAATTTTCTTAATGAATCACATAAAAGTGAATATAACCACTACAGAAATAAGGCCTTTTTCATAAGCTGGTTTCTTTGTTGAAAAATTATTTGATGATAGAACTATGATTATAGATCAGCTTATGCAATGTCAACAATCGAAGGATTTTCACAAGACGCAACTTCATATATCTATCTAAACCAAGGGCATTATGATACGTTCATTAAAAATAACACTTCATATCCTTATCCAGTTTGGTACTTTAGATGTAATTCTGAAACCACGGTTATTATCAACGAGCCTATAGATTTAAAAGGTTTAAAAAAATAAACCTAAGATAAAGCCTTCCAACCAAATAAGCTAGAAGGCTTTTTAAATAGGTTTTTTTTAATTTTATTAACTAACTTCTTTTAGGTCAACTTTTTTTGATACTTCTGACTTAGATTCAATCCATGAAATATTACCATCTTCACGCTTATAAACAACGTTATGCTCATCAGTTTTTTTGTTTATAAACATCAATGCTGGTAAGTTAGATAAGTTCATTCTCATAACCGCATCTGCGACCGTAAGTCTTTCAATTGAAGTTTGCTTCTCAGCTATAATAACAGGGTTATCATCTTCAATATCTTGACCATCATCAGCAATCACACTTTTAGTAGCTATTCTCAATGAAGATTCACCTACACCTTCTTTAGCATGATCTTTAATACGCCTTTTATAACGACGAAGTTGTTTTTCAATACGTTCAAGTGCCTTGTCAAAGGCGGCATAAATATT
>CAYGRX010000010.1:0-261 GCA_964352365.1 uncultured Rickettsiales bacterium | reverse complement strand
CTTGAGACTTATAAAATAATTGGTTTCCCGTACCTTCATTAACTACAATATCAGCAACGAAATTATGAGTTTCTTTTGAAAAGAAAATATCTGCCGATATTGCATGCTCAAAATATTTTTTAACTGATGATTGAATTTCCTCATTAATATGTTCTTGTAATGACGCGCCAATTTTAAGTTGTTTGCCTGATACGGTGATTTTCATATATTTTTCCCTATTTTTAAAGGTTTTATAATCTGCTTTGTGCAACATAATATAAT
>CAYGRX010000009.1:16414-20959 GCA_964352365.1 uncultured Rickettsiales bacterium | reverse complement strand
ACTCAGTATAGCTAGGAAAGTGCCTAGCTATAATTATTTATTGACTACTATTTCAATAAAAAATCTAATTAATATTACTATCATCAATCGCATAAAATTAATTGTAAACAGAAAAGAGTTATAATTTACTTGCAGAATTTTTTTGCCTTGGTTTAGATTCAACAATTTCATCTGAAAGTTTTTGCTTTTCAAGATTAGTAATTGGATTTTAACAGCGAATATAGAATATATAAGAATGAAATATCAAAGTTTTATGGGTAAAAATATAAAGTGCATATTGGCGAGTTAGAATCAGCTCCATTGAATCCTCCTACATTATATTCCGAATTATATATGCAGTTCCAGCCGTTTCTTGCGGTAACTTTACCAGTAAGGGGATTATCATTATCTATCTTTTTGTCTATTTTCTTTGATTGAATTGGTGATGCGCCTCCATAACTACCTGCTGTTTCTTGTCTATAGAGCATAAAATATGGAGTGCCATTTTGAGTTACAACATTCCAAATAGATTCCCCGCCTATTTCAGAGCCTGGAGAAGCTCCAAAGGGCACCCTATTTGCAGTACTGTGAACTCCACTTAGACCTAAATTTAATATCCCTGCCCATTGCATATGCTTCCAAGCGATAAATGACTCCTGACTGTTGGCACTTCCTTCTGCTCCCCCATAAACATTTAATTTCTTATCCCCATTTCCCCTGCAGGCATATCCCCCGTAACCCGCTTCATAATTTCCGCATTCAGCTTCACTACTCCAGTAATCATAGCCATCTTTAAAATCACCAGGAAGAGAGTTATATTCTAGTTGAAAAGCTTTAACTGCAGTTGAATAAGAATTTAACTCCTTAATAACACTGTTTATTTTAGCAGTAGCAATTAAGCTTTGCGCCCCAACAACACCCCCTACTATTAAACCTATTATAACTATTACAATTGCTAGTTCTACTAGGGTAAAGCCAGATTTATTTTGTGAAAAATTTTCCATTGAATAATGATTAATTGCAAAAAGTTTGATTATTGTAAGTATATGATTTTAAATTATTAAACATTTTTGAAAACAACAATAGATTAACTCTATTATATCTGAGTTTGATACATCAACCTACACACTAATCCACTTTGGGATAAATCATACAAATATTTATCACCTTCAAATTCAACACACTCGTCAATATCTTTATTATAGCGGAATGAATTATTACCATTGGCAGGTGTTGCGTATGATATTATCTTGCCAGTTACAGGCATATCGTTATCCATTTTTTTATCTATGTTTTTTATGTCTTTTACACTTAAGCTAGGAGTTAGCGTAGAATTTTGTACACTACTATTCCATGTTGAACCATCGTATTTTATACCAGTAGCAAAGAATAAAGACCCCTTCTTATCTGTTACAGCTATTATTCCAAAATTTTTATCAAATGCCATATAAGGGACAGTTAAACCTTCAATTACGGTGCTATATGAGCTATCCCTCAAGCCAAATTGTGCGATTTCCGCCTGTTCAATATGTTTAAAAAATGTCACAGCTTCTTTGTTTAAAAATCTTAAACAGAATTCATAGTTAGTATGATCTCCAAATTGCGAGCAATTAGGAGACGTATCATTCAGGCGTTTGTTACCATTGTGAACATCTATGTCTGAAGAGCTATGCCCTGATACAAATCCATATGAATCTATATCTGCTTGTGGTATATCTCCAGGCAAATAATCATACTCCAGTTTAAATGCCATAGTTGATTGCTCTAAAGAGGTGAATTGTTTAATTTGAGATTGAATTTTGGCGCTATAAATTAGGCTCTGAGCACCTAAAACACCAGATGCTACTAACCCAATTATTACAATAACAATTGCAAGCTCTACAAGGGTAAAGCCAGAATTGTTACTTATAAGTTTTTTTGAATGTATTTTCATTATTTTAATCTTTTTAATTATATTATAAGATTTCAAATCTAAAACCTCTGCAAACAGATGTGTTATTTTCTACCTTATACCTACCTGTTGAGCTATCTGAGCAAAAGAAAGAGTCAAATGCATTATCACTATTATATGATTTATAATTTCTCATCATTCCCTTTATAGAGTTTTCATCATCAATTTTTTTATCAAGACTTCTTAATGTTTTTGGCGTTGCAAGAGTATCGTTATGGCCAGTAAATTGGCAATAATGTGTATTCATTGTCATTGAGGTTTTCATAAATGATAAATATATTTTCCCTCGTGTAAAAGATGTTATTGCATAGCCTCCACCTATAGCTGTTGCAGGCAAAACTGTTCCATATTCACAGTTTTCTGGGTGCCTACTATCAGAGAACGTGGGAAGGCTTGGGTGTATACCAGATAGGCTTAAATGATTCATCGCTCTTCTAATATCACTTGTTGCAGCATTACCAGAATTACAAGAATTTAAACCTGAGATACATTTATCAGCATCACTATTACATCCAGTAACATTGTTAGTTGAATTATTTCCGCAATCATCACCAAAATAATCATATGCATCAGTGTGCATTCCTGGATAGCTATCAAATTCTAATTTATACGCTCTTACAGCTGTTTTCATTTTGTTAATGTCATTTATAGTAGACCTTAACTTACTACTTTCAATAAGGCTTCGCGCTCCAAGCACCCCACTAACAATTAACCCAATTATTACAATCACTATTGCAAATTCTACAAGAGTGAAGCCTGCTTCGCTCTTTACATCCTTTTTTGAATGAAAAATCATAATAACTTTATTATCAATAATTTCTGGTATTTGCAAAAAAAAACAGTTTTACGATAATATAATGAATATGGAATCAATATTTCATCTTCTTTTGGTTGGCAACTCGTATCCCGAAATCAAAGACTTCTTGATAATATTTAGTTCGGAGTATTAACACTAAGGGGAGCCAATCTTGACGATTGGCGTTATTGAAGAACGCATCAAAGGGCTTTCTTGGCTCTAGCAGTAACTTTCCGCCATTCATCTGTAAGTTCGGAAATAACAAAACCAAAATACGCCTCTTTTCTTCCACGTCCGAACTTTTAAACAACTCATAGGCTTTAGAAGCCAGCTCAAAGATAGTTGAAGCGTTTTTATTAAACTCATCACTGTTATTGGATAATTTATCTAACCTAGCTTTAACGTTATGCATTTCTGCCTTCAAATCAGCCATTGATTCATCATATTCCTCTCTAGAGAACATCTCATCAATATATAGCTCTCTAACCCTCTTAATTTTGTTTTGCACTTTTTCATACTGAGATTGAAGTCGTTTACTTTCTTGTATCTGATGCTTATTTTCTTCTCGAGAGCTTTTCTTCAATTCTTCACCAATCTGTAAAAGAATTTCTTTTGGAATTTGCAACCCTTTCAAGACCTCTTCAACTTGAGATAAAATTTTATTCTCGTTTATATGATGACAATGAGAGCATTCGCCTTGGCTTTTTGTAGGCCTCATATAGATATACTTTATAGCTAGAATAACAATCGAAGTATGGCCTGACTACTGGTCTATACCAAGTGCTTTGATGTTTAATATATTTATCTTCATTGGGTATATGATAGTAGTTGGTTTAATATCTCTAGCTATTACTAGCTTGATCAAGAAAAGAGACACTCGGATTAATACTTTGATGGGAGTTCTCCTTATTCTTATTTTTGGTACACAGCTATTCATAGCTCTTATGCCCACTTAAACAACATCCAAACTGCCATAGCCATCATCATTAGGTTTTCTGTTACTGTTATAAAACCTAGTGAAACTGAGCTACCACCACCAACGCAAGCGCATTTTATATCTCGTTTATAAATCTAGGTTTATGAGAATTTTGAAATTATTAAGTTGTAATGTTCTTTACAACCTTACTTCTTAAGGTGAGCACTTCGTCTTAGCGTTAACCTTTTCTTAACCATTTTAGTTTATAATGTAAGAATATTTATATATTATTGGAATAACTTTATGCCACCACAAGAAGACAATAGAACCCATTATGAAGTTTTAGGAGTTGAAAAAGATGCTACTTCAGCAGAAATTAAAGCTGCCTTTAGAAATCTTTCGAAAAAACTTCATCCAGATATTGTAAGTAGACAAAATATAAGCGAAGCTGAAAAAGCTGAAAAGATAGCTGAGTTTCAAAGAGTTGCAGATGCTAATAATGTTCTGTCAGATGATACAAAGCGCGGTGCTTACAACTGGGACTTAAGAAGAGCAAAAGCTAATAATAACACAACGAGTCAAGGTGGTGATACTGCTGAACAAGGTCAGGAGCATACAAGGGGTTGGGAAACACACAGATCATCTTCATCTGGTGGCAGTGTGTCAAGATTAGAAGTTACAAGTAGCTTCGGCGATGTTTTTGAGTTGCAAGACTGGTTAAAGAGTCAAAAATTAGATTCAGCAAAAGCCATGCAAAAGGATGGTAAATTATACGTATATGCAGATATTGGTGATACTATTACGCAGAATCAAGTAAATTCCAAAGTTGCTGAAAGATCCAATCAGCGCGCGAAGCAGAGTTATGAAGAAAAAACTACAGAAGATAGAAGTGCAGGTCATAAT
>CAYGRX010000009.1:0-16314 GCA_964352365.1 uncultured Rickettsiales bacterium | reverse complement strand
GCAGGTAACCAACAAGGTGGTGGAGAAAGAAATAATGACTTCAAAAACCAACACTATAATAATGGTCACTTCTATGATCAGGGCAATGCAGGTTATGATGCAGGTAACCAACAAGGTGGTGGAGAAAGAAATAATGACTTCAAAAACCAACACTTTGAAAATGGTTACTTCAATGATCAGAACAGTGCAGGTCATGATGCAGGTGATCAACAAGGTGGTGGAGAAAGAAATAATGACTTCAAAAACCAACACTTTGAAAATGGTTACTTCAATGATCAGAACAGTGCAGGTCATGATGCAGGTGATCAACAAGGTGGTGGAGAAAGAAATAATGACTTCAAAAACCAACACTTTGAAAATGGTTACTTCAATGATCAGAACAGTGCAGGTCATGATGCAGGTGATCAACAAGGTGGTGGAGAAAGAAATAATGACTTCAAAAACCAACACTTTGAAAATGATTACTTCAATGATCAGAACAACTTTGCTGGTCATAAAGATAATACGATAATTGCCGCATCTGGTGTGTGGGAACTGGAAAATAACAGGGCTTTAGTTTCTGTTCAAAATTTAAGTGAAAGAGAGATAGGTTCTTTACAAGGGGCTTTGGAAAAATCTGGTGTTAACAAAACTAAATTAGTTCAAGATAGTAGAACTGGTGAAAAATTTCTTGAAGTCGAAGGTAAAGGAAATGTTAATAAAGTAAAAGGGGCATTAAATTCAGTTTCAACAGGAAGCGCAGAAAAATGGCAGTCCAGACAGACCCAAAATGGCGGAGTTCAAGCGGAAGCTAATTTAGAAGGTATGTCAGGCGTAGAAAGAAGAGCGCTATCAAATTCTTTAGAGAATCAAGGTGTTCCAAATCAAATTAGAACAAGTGCTTCGGGCAAAACATATTTAAATATTAGTAGTGATAATGTTCCAGCTTTATCAAATGCCGTTCAGCCACAAAGCTTTTTTAATAGGATGAGATCATCATTTGGTATGGGCGCACCAATATCAGGAAATGACACCAGACCATTATTTGGTGACAATGGTATATTATATAATACAAGCGATACAGATGCAGGCCGAGCTAACGAGACAACCTCTAGAGCGCAAGAAACTGAAGGCGCTAGAGCTAGTCAAGCGAATGAGGGTAATGGAACTAGCGCTAGTGATTCTCAACCAAATAAGGCTGGCGCAGGTGAGGCTCGTCCAGGTGAGGCTAGAGGTCAAAAAATAGCTGGTCACCATAATAGAGGGCAAAATTATAATACTGCGCATGAAGAACCTGCTAAAGAAAGTTCGACCGCAGACCGTAAAGGAACAAGGGCAAATTCAACAGATAAGACTCCACCAAGAGTAGATACTGATGGAAATGTACAGTTCTCAGAAGTTGAAAGTAAGTTAGGTAATGGAAGAGGAGGAATTGATCCTTCAATTAAAGTTGTTGATCCCAATAGCAGAGCTCTGGCCCAAACTGATAATAGAGTTTCTCAAAATGTGAATATGTCAAATTCAGCAGCTCCAAGGGGGGCACGAGCTGGAGCCATGGTTGGCTTGGCAATGGGTGCTAGAGACTTATACAAAGACTTTTCTGACCCAAACTCAAGCCACATGCAAGATTTAGCAGCTGGAGGCGCTAGGCAAGCGGCTGCAGTTATTAAAACTGGTGCTGATGTCACCGGTATTTTAGGGGGTGTAGGAGAAATTGCGCTTCACACTCAACAAGTAAGGGCTGCCACAACAGTTGCAAATTCAGGAAGCACAGCATTGGCGAGATCGGCTCAAGCAGGACAATATTTAGATGATACAATAAGGATTTTGGATAAAGTAGATGATGTTGCTAAAGCTGGTGGTAAGTGGGCTAAGCGCTTACCTGTTATCGGTACAGTAACTACAATTGTTGCTGGTGCAGCAGGTGGTGTTTCTGGTTATTTACAAGGTGACGGACATAGAGTTGCCAAGTCTGGTGGTGGAACAATAGGTGCACTTGCTGGGGGCGCGGCTGGCGCAAAGGCGGGTGCCACCGCAGGTGCAGCTGTAGGAGCTTTATTTGGTGGGATTGGCGCAGGACCTGGAGCAGTTGTAGGCGGTATTGTGGGTGGTATTGGTGGCGCCCTAGCAGGCGCATGGGCTGGAGGTGAGGTATTAGATGCAGCAGTGGGTGATGCTATTCACAACAATGAGAGATATACTAGAGTTAGAGCTGAACAAGAAGCGCAGTTAAATCAATTAACTCCAGAGCAAATACGTGCAAACGAACAATATACTGAAAGAGCTAATAGCTATAATTCAGCATCTCAAGGTTTAGTAACCACCTTAAGCAAGGAAGGAACAGTTACTTTATCAGAAATTGACAAGGCGAAAAAAGCATTTAATAGAAATTATTATGCCTTAATGTCTGACCCAAACACAACTCAGGAAACTAAAGATCAACTAGCCCAACAAAAAGCTCAATTAGAGGAAGCTGCAAAGGCACGAAGACAATATAGAGTTCAAGAACTAGCTCGGAAAAATTACACAAATATTGCGGAAGGTTTAAATGAAACGGCTCAAGGCATTGAAGCAAGCTTCGCAAGATTAAATGAGGTTCAATCGCAAATCGATGCTATAAATACTATAGCTGAGGCGGCAACTACTAGCGATCAACCTATTACTCCAGAGTCAATTGAGCAAGCAAGAAATGATTTAGAGGCACTTAAAGAGCAACGCGCCAAAGAAATGGAAAAATTGGCCGAGCTTGAACGAAGAAATCAGGAGCTTATAGAAAAGCATAATGATCAACTAACAAGAAATAGTGCTTATAGAAATATGAACTCTAATCCTGAGGCTGACCTTGGTACTGCACTGGATAATATAGATTCTTCAGTTGCTACAGTTACAAGCCAGATAAAAGAGAAATCCGCAACAGACATCACTACTGCTAATGAAAATCTAGCTATAATAGAAGAAAGAAATGCAACAGCAGAAAGACAAGCGGAAACGTTAGTGGCAATTTCTGAAAACCCTTCAATAACTAATGATATGCCTAGGGTTAGTGTTTCAAATTTAAATGAAGCAACTAGTAATGTGCAAAATATGGCAAATGCAGATATATTAGACCCAGAAGGAGCCACTGCCCAAATACAAGTAATGAATGACACTTTAGAAACTGCTCAAGAGCAGCAAAACAAAGTCGCTTTAATGCAGCAGGAAGTTAAAGCTCTTGAGCAAAAATTAGCTGAAATGGGCGACCCAATATATACTGCAAATATTGAAGCTTCTCAGCACTTACAACAGCAATTAGATGAAAGAAAAGAAGCTTTGCAGGCTGAGTATGATAAGCTTGATGATCAAGCTATTAGGCAGATTGCTCAAGTTGAAGAAAACCTTCAAAATGAATTAGAAAATAGATATATAGAAAAAGATGGAGCCAAGATATATTTAGATAAAGAAGGTAGTATAAGTAAATATGTTGACTCACAAGGCAATGAAACTCTGTTTGATGATTCTTTAAACAGACCTCAACTTGTTGATACGCAAGGTCAGGTAATAACAGATGTTAGAAGTGCAGATAATTTAAATGTTTCTATTGCATATAACTCTCAAGATGATGTTATAATTACCAAGATAGGGGAAGAAATTCAACTTACAGAAGAAGATGATAAAAGAGTGGCTAAAGCTAGCAGAGAAGAGGCTAGGGATGCTGGTCAATCAAGAAAAGATGCTAGGAGAGAGTATAAACTTCAAGAACAACAAGAAGAATTATTGGCTCAGAATTATCAGGAAATAGACGCAGTTGGTATATCTTCCGATATTGCATTATCAAATCAAGAAGAATCTATCATAGAAGCTAGAGAAAACCTTGAAAACAAAATCGTTGAAGCATCTGAAGATGGAAAGATAAGCAGAAGTGAGAAAAGGGAGCTTGAAGAAGCTAGTTTAGCTCTTGCAGAGATGGGTGTTAAATTTGAAATCGATATTGACTCTAACAATGCATCTATTGCCTATTCAGATGAAAAAATTGAAGAGTTAAAAGATAATAAAAGAACTGCCTAGTATTCGCCCTACTTGATCTAATGTTTTATCTAAATTATCAACTTAATACAATATCACCTGAGACGTTATCTTTTTATATTAATAATTTATTGATTACAATTTCTGGTCGGCAATTCGTATCCCAAGAGCCAGCCTAAATTAAAATCAACAATTTAGTTTTTAAGGGGGTATTTACTTATAGTTTAGTTTTCGACTCTTGAAGCTCTTATATCTTACATAGAATCTAAAATCGGCGATAATATGTGGTAACGTTATAATTATAATTATAACTGCCATTGGATACATTGTAGAAATGCCAAAATATTTAAATCCAAATGCCCCAATTATTCCACCAATCAAAAATGATGTTATTAGTGATGTATGAACTTTAGCAAAAATTTTTTCCTGTCTACGATTTTTTCTTTCAAATAATATCCTACCAATTCCAATGCCTAAATCTGTTGCCATACCTGTAACATGTGTAGTTCTAATAACCGCCTTTGAAATTTTAGTTATTAAGGCGTTTTGTACCCCCATTAAAAAACATACTGCACTAATAATTATTGGTATTGGAATCTGATCAATTTCATATTTCATCATTAACCAAAATAGACATATGAGCATCAATGCCTCCAGTAATAAAGGCAGTGCATATTGTGAATATAAGCAATGCTTACGAGCCTTAAGTACAATTAAAGTTGTAACACTAGCACCAACAATAAATTGAAGGATATAGCTTAATAAAAACACAGCTATCCGCCAATCTTCTGAAGCGAGGCTATCTGCCGCCAAAGATAAAATCCCTGTCATGTGGGAAGTGTATTGCTGAAAGATAAAGAAACCGCCAGCATTTATTGCACCTGCAGTTAATACCAAAAAATGGCCTAAAATTAAGTTGGCTTGAAATGACCTATGTTTGCTCGCTAAACTCTTAAATAATTTATAAAACTTTAACAAAATAAGACCCCGTAACTATTTTACCTTTGGATTTTATCCTATAATCAACATTTAGTCTTTAGAATATAATTTCTTAATTTCTGACACTGTTAGGCAAATAACTAACAACTAGTCTATTAGGACTTTTTTATTTATAGCTATAGATTTTTACAATCGCTTAATAGAAGTGCAGGCTGATTTAAGATCTAAAATTCTTCTTTCCAAAACTCAATTTTAACACTTGTTGAGCTTGGCGTTACAGGGTTGCCTACAATTAGGTTACCTTGTTTAATAAACCCAGTAGGAAGATCACCAACATCAGGTGCATCACTTGATATTCCTATATATAGTTTATTTTTATAGATAATAGCCTCAGTAGCCATACCCGCACCTAGATCAGTTTCTCTCAAGGTTTGCCCGCAAGCATCACTATGTTCTGAAATTTTTGAGGTTCCACTGCTACATAAATTTGTAGAATCAGGGGTATATCTAGAGAAAACTACGGTTGCATTTCTAATTGTTGCATTTGCAGTTATTTTCTCATTAGTCCCAAGATTTATATACCAACCTTTATCAGTTGAAGTTGGGCAAGCTGAACCAGTTGTTGTAGCATTTACCATACTAGAAACTGTAAAATCCGCCGAAACACTTGCAGTTGGGTAATCACCATCAATAACACCATAAGCTCGATTTGCAATTGCTGAGTCTACGTCGCCAATTCTACTCATATCCGCCGTACCGAAATAGTTGATAATTCGACCATCACTTAATATTGTTGGCGAAAGCTCATGAAAGCACATTCTATCATTTGCAAAGGTTGCCTCAGTGCTAAACATACGAGATTTTGAGTATAATGTTCCATTTGATGATAAATTCAACTTCCACAAGCTTCCATCAATATCTGTAAAATAGGCAATACCACCAGCATAAGGGAAACTAGTAGTTCCATCCGCAGTAATTACAGTCAGCCTAGCGGGAACTGAGTTTATTATATTGTTACTTGGGTTCTGATCTTGAATGCTTATTTTTTGTAGAATTTTACCAGAATCTTCAAGGTCAACCACATAAACAACACTACCATAATTAGGGTTAACATTATTATTATAACCGCCGCCAAAAACAGCCACCCATTTTTTATCAGTGCCTATTTTCATATTCATAATTACAGGGTCACTCCAACTTTCTCCAATTTCAGAATAATCATATTCATCAGGTATAGAGCCACTGGCATCATAATCAGTTCTATTATTAGTATCATCCCAATAACTAACTGTGTTAGTGAATAGATTATAACTAAAAGTGAATAAATGTTCTGGGTTTTCAACGTCAGTTATATCTAATGCGAAATAAGAATTACCACCTTGGCGAAGCCCTGCCATTAAAATAGTCTTCCACTGACCATCAACATAAATATCTTTAATTGCTGGACTTCCATCAACACCATAAATACTAACAGACTTATTTGCTTCATTAGAAATTACCTCTCGTAAGCTCGGCAAAATGGAAGGCGGAAGAAATGCCCATTTTTCTTCACCAGTTTCTGAATCAAAAGCATGAAGCATACCTGAATTTGACCCAACGAAAATAGTTTCATCGCGTTGAGTGCAGACAACCCCACAATTATTACTGGTTTTAAAAGATTTATAGCCATTTAAATATCGGTAATAAGATTCACTATTAGGATTTACTTCATCAGAAAAGAATGCTGAAGGTGAGCCAACTGCAACAGCTTTTGAATGATAAATATCCGCCAATTTCCATCTTTCTCCGTCAATAATTGTTTCACCATCATCATCAACTCCGCCACTAAATTCTGAATAGGAGTCAACCCCCCTAACAAAATTTATTAGCTCAGTTAGCTCATCATCTGTATATGATGAAGATATATTTTCCTCTAATGGAACTCTTAACCTATCTAAGTTAGTAGTTGTAAAATTATTAAGGCTATAATCCATACCCTCAACTACTGTCCAAATATTTCTGCTATATGCTGTTTTTGAATTTAATAACTCTCCTGCATCCCAAATCAAATCACCTGGTGCTCCATCATAATTCAACTCATATTTATATAAATGCCCCTTCCATTGATGGTCATCTTTAAACAAAAATGTTGATTGCAAAATATGATCTGCGTTTGTAATACCAGGAATAATAGTTGGCACAGTAAAGGTAAGCTGGGTTGAAATCACCTGCCTAATATAGCTAGATAGAACATCTAACAAAGTGGATTCATTCTCTGCATATAAAGGAGAATCTGGGTAAGTTCCGCCTTTTTGAGACAAAGTAACATAGTTACTATCGCCAGCTGCGGTGAAGCCAATTACAAAAGTTTTTATGCCATAATTATTATATAAATCTTCCGCGGTAGATGACGCTGTGTTGTCTACCCAATAACCATCACTTATTACAATTAGAATATTTTGCTGGCAGTTTGCATTTGCTAACATTGGAGAGCTTGAGCCAGTGAAATAGGTTTCTGCTAAATTCATAGCATAATCTAGATAAGTTCCCCCACCATCATTAAGGCTATCAATTGTGCTATATATGTTTGCTGCACCTGTATCCGTTACGGCAACATCTAGACTAGAGCTACTATCCCATGTTAATAAACCAAAGTTTGCACCGCTTGTTAAATCACTATCTGATACAATAGTTTTAATTACGTTCTTTGCGGAATCTAAGCGAGTTTTGTTTTGCCCGTCTGTTAATAAATCTCCAGATATAGACCTAATTCTATGGTTATAGAAATCAGCCACATATATTGTTCCATCGTTTGCTGTAGTTACACCTCTTGGTGAGTTAAATCCGCTATAATATTCTTGATATGATCCAGATGTTGAATATTTGTAAACCCTGTCATTATCTGTTCTTGAAATATATAAATACCCGTCATTACCAACGGTTATACCCCAAGGGTTATTGACATAAAATTGTCCTAAGTAATTACCATTTAAGTCATAAGTTTGAACTCTATCTGAGTCCCTCTTAGTAATGTATACAGTACTACCATCGATCGCTAAATGTCTACCACCTGTATTACTCCAAGTGCTGCCAATTTGGTTTCCATTAGAGTCAAATTTCTGAACACTACCATTTCCATTTAATGCATATAAATTATTAGAGGAGTCTACCTCTACACCATAAGCTCTTGAACCACTAACATTGATGGTATCTAACCAGTTTCCATCTGTGTCAAATTTTTGAACCCTATCATTTAAATAGTCTGCAACATAAATATTATCGTTGCTATCAATTGCGATGCTGAAAGTATAGTCAAAATTACCATTACCAAACCCGTAACTGCCCCACGATTTTACATAATTCCCAGCTGAGTCATATTTCTCTACTTCATCATAATATTTTGCAATATATATATTCCCAGATGAGTCAAACTCTATATCAACAGGGTATTTACTATCACCAGAATTTATGTATGTTCCCATACTTCCTGATGTATCCAACATTAACAAAATATTAGCTGGCACATCAGCTGCGCCTGATCCTGGTGGTGGAGATTTAGCTTCGACAAAGCCCGCATATGAAAATATTGCGCAAATGCACAAAATTTTCATTGGTATGTTTAATAGTTTTTGCATATAATCCTATTCCCCGACACTCCTTATATCATCAGTTCCCAGTTCCTTCTTAGTCAAGTATTCCACTAGTTTTTTATCAGCTTTAATCGGACTAATATTTAAAGTTTCAAAAACTTTATCCCCGGTATTTTGATATTTGTAGGAAACTATAAAATTTTCATTTTCGATTAAAGTTGCAAAAACTTTATCTTTAATTTTGTTGAAATTAGGCTTTACTGTTGGCTCGCCATAAGTCTTTTTTAAATTTTGAAATAGAACTCTTTCAGGTGATTCTAAATCAATAGTTACTCTAATTAGCTTATCTTCAAAAAATGAGAATATTACTTTCCCAGCTTCATAATTCGCGCAAAATTTATTAACTCTAATACTCAATTCTTCATAAGCATCCTCTAGTATATCTTGCTTTAAATTATATTCTTTCTGAACCTGTTTTGTAGTTTTACCAAAGCCAAAATTACTTAACTCGCAGCTATAAGAATTTTCCACAAAGCTAGCTATAAAAATTGCGATTATAAATTTTATTTTCAAAGTTTTTATCATTTTAATATTCCGCTGACACTATTGAAATTATTCTTTTCTGTGATCCACCTGGCCCAACCCCGTTAGAATCTACATTATAGTAGTATCTTGGTGTTAAGTCACCACTGACACCATATTCGTCGCCAGTACCTATATTTTCTCCGTAACCTGTTTCACTTGCTTGTACTGACTTCACTACAATTTCTGATGTGGTACAGTTATAAGAATATTTACCTAGCTGATTTAGGGCTGTTTGATCTTCAGTACCTGAGTATAAATGGCTTAGGTTTGTTTTTGAAATATCTGGTATTGTACTAGGGGGCTTATCTTGGCTCCTTAAAAAGGTAATTGAATCTTGCAAACAAGTTTCAGCCAAATAAAAATTTGTTGAATCTATAGTTTTATAATTTGCTGAGGAAAATTCACGTACCGAGGTTTGCATTAAAGTTATGCCTAGCAAATTCATTGCTAGCATTATTAAAAGTGATGAGAGCAATATATTTCCTTGCTCATTTTTTTTCTTGTGAGCTATATGGTATAACATCTTATTTTTATTTTGATGTTCCATTTGAAATATTTCTCCCCCAAGAATTTATTATTTAAAAATTATCAAAATTATTTTGGTTAATATTGAAACTTCTCCCCCCTGTAATATTTTCAACTGCAAACGCAGTGAAATCATCATCCGTACTTTGTGTAATGCAATAGTAAAAACCTTGATCGTTACTTAAAATAGAACTGCTAGCAAATAAATTAGTGTTAATTGTTGTAGTTGAATCTGAGCAACTTGTTCCACTAGAATAATATTCATTATTAGTTCTATAATAGTCCATCTGCTGCATGTAAATTGCCCTCAGGCCATTTTTAACTACAGTAGTTTTAGAGCTATCTGCGTAACCTAGATATTGCGGTATTCCAATTGCGGATATTATTCCAATAATACCTATTACAATTATTAGCTCAATTAATGTGAAGCCTTTATTCATAATTACGCTTTAATATGTTTATCTAGATTTTTGATCTTAGTAGTGAATATGAAATAATAATTTTATTAATCTTATACCTACTTAAAAAGATCCCTTTGCGAAGACCCCCCAGCCCGCAAAGGGAAAACCGTCCAAGAACTAAGTTCTTAGTGTAACGGGTAACTTAAAATCTAATATTGTGAGTTAAGTTACCCAGTAAAACTTTAAACTACTCTTTAGTTAAAGTAGAAGTTTGAGTACCACCATTCCAGTTTGTTGTAATAGTGATTAAACCAGATGCCGCAACACCAGTGATTATTGTTTGACCATTTGCAGGTGTACCAGTTGCAATATATGGGTTAGTGCTACTATCATATGGGTTGCCATTATTAGCATTACCATAAGCAATGAAGCTAGTTGCAACAGCATCGGCAGTGTTAGTACATGCAGCTGTTTGAGTGCTATTTTCAAGGTAGTTTGTTGCACCAGCAGTACATTTTGCAAGTTCTGCACCAATAGATTTAGTCATTGAAGTGTGTAGAGCTTTAGTTGCATTTACTTTTGCTTGAGCTTGATAGCCTTGATATTGAGGAATACCGATTGCAGCTAGTAAACCCAAAATCGCTACTACAATTAGTAATTCAATAAGTGTAAAACCGCTTTCTTGGTTATTAGTTTGTATGTGACGCATTAGTCTCTCCTAGTTTTTGTTAAATTTAGCATGATCCCAAAGATCAATTATAATATTACTTAAATTTTAAGTCAAGTAATATTTAAAATAAGTTATTGAAATATAATAATAATTTCAATTTTAATATAAATTAAAAAATAATTAGCTACAGTTTTGAACTAATTTAGAACTTAAATTCTTGTTTAAAAAACTTCTAAATTAATTTGAAACTACCTTCCCAATTTCGAATATAGGCATATACATTGCCACAATAATAAAGCCGACAGTTAAACCCATAAATACAATCATTATAGGTTCTAGCAGCTCTGTAAGCCTATCAACTACAAGGTCAAATTCTTCCTCATAATATAAAGCTATTGATTCAAGCATCTCGTCTAATCTTCCCGTTTCTTCACCAACTTGAATCATTTGATGAAAAGTAGGAGGGAAAATTTCATTTTCAGAGTATAATTTGGAAAGGTTCTGTCCTTTAGAAATTCCTTTCTTAACATCGTCAAAAGCATCAAGAAAAGTTCTATTTGTTATACTTTTTGCAACAATTCCTAAACTTTCTATAACTGCAACACCTGCAGCGGATAGATTTGCTGATATCATCGCAACTTTAGATAAAGTAGATTTAACTATAATATCTCCAACTAACGGTACTTTTAAAATCTTTTTATCAAACCATTGATTAAAATTTTCATTTTTCTTTCTTAAATTTTTAAACACAATTACAGATATAATAATTCCAAGCACTACTATGCCACCTTGTGCTGGGTCACGAATAAACTCGCTAATGTTCACAATCAATTGAGTAGGACCTGGTAATTCGTGCCCCATATTACCAAACATCTGCTGAAAAACTGGAACAACCTTAATTAGCATTAACATAATTACTGCAATTGCAACGCACATTAATATCATAGGGTACATCAACGCACCCTTAACTTTACGCCTAATTTTTTCAATCTTATCTAAATGGATAACTAGTTTTTCAAGAAAAATTGTCAGTTTACCACTTGATTCCCCAGCTTTAAGTAAGTTTATGTAAACGGAATCAAAAACCTTGTCATGCTGCTCAAAAGCCTCAGACAAAGTAGAGCCAGACTCTACATGCCTTCTAATTTGACCAGCGATAATTTTAATATCCTTTTTTTCAGCTTGCTCTTCAAGCATCTTTAG
The DNA here is from genome assembly GCA_964352365.1 of uncultured Rickettsiales bacterium. GTDB lineage: Bacteria > Pseudomonadota > Alphaproteobacteria > Rickettsiales > UBA8987 > CAYGRX01. Next base: position 4,441 of record CAYGRX010000009.1, on the reverse strand, counting down.
GGTTTTCATTATTGGCAAACCAGACTTCACCATTGTTGAAAGTTTTTTGGTAAAAACCATTTTATCAATATTTTTAACTTTTTTAGGGTTATATTTTTCACTTAAATCTTCTGTATCATCACTATGATTTCCAGAAGGATTTGCCACGGAAACTGCAGTTACCATAATTCCCTGTTTCTCTAGTTGAGCGATTGCATCCTCTGAGCTAGAGGCACTAATCATGCCACCCTTTTCAGAATTACCTTCAAAACCTTCCCAATTAAATATTTTTGCCATGATTGAAGATTAGCAAAAAAACTCCAAACAATCAGATTAATCAATTCGAAATTAGTTCTAATTAGATAGATATAGAGTTTTAAAGTGAAATTAGGTCACAATAAATCTTACAATGGTAAATTATCATGTTTTTTATATGGCTTTTCCACCTTCTTTTTATAAAGAAGTGTAAGGGCATGACAAATTCTCCAACGGGTGTTTTGAGGACGTATAACATCATCAATATAACCACGGCTAGCCGCATAGAAAGGGTTCGCGAATTTTTCTTTATACTCTAGCTCTTTCTGTTTTAGTTCCTCACCTTCTGATTTCCTATGAAGAATTTTAGAAGCACCTTCTGCACCCATCACAGCAATTTCAGCATTAGCCCAGGCATAGTTTAAGTCACCACGCAAATGCTTAGAATTCATAACAATATATGCTCCACCATATGCTTTTCTGGTAATCACAGAGATTTTAGGAACTGTTGCTTCTGCATAAGCATATAGTAATTTTGCACCATGACGAATAATACCATGATGTTCTTGGCTAACACCTGGAAGGAAACCTGGAACGTCAATAAATGTAACAATAGGTATTTCAAACGCATCACAAAAACGTATAAAACGAGCGGCCTTAACACTAGCATCAATGTCCAAACAGCCAGCAAGAACCATAGGCTGATTGCCTACAAAGCCAACAGTTCTGCCCTGCATACGCCCAAAACCAATAATAATATTTTGCGCATAATCTGGCTTAATTTCAAAAAAATCACCCTCATCAACAACGCTAGTAATAAGCTCTTTCATATCGTAGGGCTTATTAGGGTTATCAGGAATTAAAGTGTTTAAGGATAAGTCAATTCTATCAGCTGGATCTTCACTTTCGCGATATGGAATTTTGCCTTTATTATTTGAAGGCAAAAAGTTGATAAGCCTTCTAGTTTGCAAAAGCATATCAATATCATTAGCGAAATTTTTATCCGCAACGCCCGTTTTTGTAGTGTGGACACGTGCGCCACCTAGCTCCTCTTGAGTTACATCTTCATGAGTAACTGTTTTCACAACATCCGGCCCAGTCACAAACATATAAGATGTTCCACGCCCCATAAATGTGAAGTCAGTTAAAGCAGGTGAGTATACTGCGCCACCAGCACAAGGACCCATAATTAAAGAAATTTGAGGAATTACACCGCTGAAATCAACATTACGTTGAAAAATTTCACCATAACCACCGAGACTATCTACGCCTTCTTGAATTCTTGCTCCGCCACTATCATTCATACCAATAACAGGAGCACCAACTTTTGCTGCCATATCCATTATCTTACAGATTTTACCAGCATTTGCTTCACTCATAGAACCACCAAGAACGGTAAAATCTTGGCTATATAGAAATACTAAACGGCCATTTATCGTTCCTTGTCCAGTAACTACTCCATCACCAGGTGTGATATTATTTTGCATGCCGAAATTATGCTGTCTATGCTCAACAAACATACCAAACTCCTCAAATGAGTCAGGATCTAAAAGAACTTCAATTCTTTCTCTTGCAGTTAATTTGCCTCGATTATGCTGGGCATCAATTCTTTTTTGACCGCCGCCAGCACGGGCTGCGCGTCTTTTTTCTTCTAATAACTTAACTACTGGAGATTTCATAATTTATAGGTATTTATTTTATTGGAACATATTTTTATTTGACGTTTGAAGCAAGTAAAATAACGCCATTATCTGAGTTTTTATCTAAAAACTTATAGTCAAAAGAGAAGTTTTTTTCTGCTTCTACAATTTCTTCAGTAACCTTCTCTCCCTTATGTAAAAGGAATTCAGTATTGCCATTTTGGTAATTTTTTGCGTAATTAAAAATATTTTTAAGGCTAGAAAATGCTCTGGCAGTGATTAGGTCAGCTTTAATGTTTTTAACATTCTCAATTCTATCATTAATAACTTTACAATTTATAAGCCCCAATTCATCAATACATAAGTTTAAAAAATCAGCCTTCTTCTTTCTAGATTCAAACAAAAATAATTTACATCCCGAGTTTTTATTATTTAAAAATATTCCAATTAAAATACCTGGAAAACCTGCGCCAGAGCCAAAGTCGCAAATGGTTTCCAAATCTGGATCTATAAGGCTGAGAACACGCAAACTATCATCAATATGCCTTTCTTTAATATAATCTACAGAGTTCTTTGAAATTAAGTTATGAACATTATTCCACTTAATAACTAGCTTACTATATTGTTCTATTTTATCAGATATTTCTGTATATTTAGGCACTAGCCATTTCTCAAATATTGTTAAGCTTTATTTATGCGAATGCCAAGGCAACCAATGCTAAAGATAAAGCTTGTAACGCCACCCTTGCAGTCATAAGTTTGTTGCCATATTTGCGGTTTGTTTCACCGCCATTTGCCATTAGAATAATTCCTGCAAAACATACGCCGAGCGTCAGTAGCATTGCAACTCCTGCTAGTATAAAAATTGTTACATTCATGGTAAAATCCTCTATTTTTTAAACTTACTGCAAGGTTGTTCTTTGCATTAATTTTGCTTCTGCTTCGGCAATTCCTAAAACTTTATAGAGAGCTTTGGTTCTTTCTTCAATATCTTTACATTCCAAAAATAGCTGTTTTTCCTGAGGGTTAAATGGCATGTATGAGGTTATAAAGTCAACGATTATAGCGTCACTCATTTTATCCATTCCATCAAAGGAGCTTATCGTACCTTTCTCATCAGAGAATTTAGCAATATAGTTATCAACTTTATTGAAAAGCTCTTTTCTATCTAGCTTATTACCGAATAATTCACGAGATTTTTTAACCTCAAAATCCTCAAGATAGTTTTCATAATTAGCTTTAAATCTTCTATATCCTCTAATAGTTGGTATTTCATCTTCAATTTTAAATCTACAGATTCCACCAAGCACTATTAGATATCTGCCATCTTCCGTTTCATTAAAAGCTTTAATTCTACCTAAACACCCCACATTATATAATGGTTTACTCTTTCGTATTTTTGAGAAAATTCCCTGTTTAGGTTGAATCATTCCTATAAGCCTTTTCTCAGCGAATGAGTCTTCCACCATATTTACATATTTTGGCTCAAAAATATTTAACGGCAATTCACTACCAGGCATTAATACAGTACCCGTTAAAGGAAAAACTGGAATAGTGCCTGGTAGTTGATTTGCGTTTATTTTTAGATCATTGAACATATTTATATTATAGTTCTAAAACAATGATAATTCAAGGTATCTCAATTAATATTATAGCAATTCAGCAACAGAATCTGTTTGTTTTTTTCTAAATTCTTTCACTCTTTCAGCTGTATCTTCATCCATTAATGCAATAATTTGAGCTGCTAAAATACCCGCATTTTTGGCACCAGAATCACCTATGGCTAATGTTCCAACAGGTATCCCCCCTGGCATCTGCGCTATTGAAAGTAAGCTATCCAAACCTTTAAGAGCTTTACTTTTAACAGGCACTCCAAGTACTGGGATCTCAGTTAAACTAGCAACCATACCTGGCAAATGAGCCGCACCGCCCGCGCCCGCAATTATAACCTTTATGCCATTATCTTTTGCAGATTTAGCAAAGTTATACATTCTATCAGGGGTTCTGTGTGCACTAACTACCCTTGCTTCATGAGGAATTTTCAATTCTTCCAAAATATTAATTGCATTTTGCATAGTAGGAAGGTCACTTTTACTCCCCATTATTACGCTAACTATAGGTTTTTTATCTGTCATATAAATTATGATTTTGTGGTGAACATTTTTTAAATTAAAATTCTCTAATGAACTTTAAGCTATAATATCGCTATGCAGCATTGAATTTAGCCTAGAGATCTCATCTTTTAAGGCTAACTTCTGTCTTTTAAGCCTTTGCTGTTCAAGCATATTCATAGGCGCGTTGCCGATTTTATTATCTAATGACCTATGCTCATCTTCTAAGCTTGCTAGTTTGGCTTTTATCTTTTTTTCTTCGTCCATAATTCTTCAAATATATCAAGGGCATGCATTATATCACAAACTTCAGCTTAATCCAAATATTTTCACAAATCCTAAAAATAGCTTTACAAAATTAATAAATAATAATACTAGTCTCACCCATAGTTAAACTATAAACGACTCGGAGCGTAGCGCAGCCTGGTAGCGCACTTGGTTTGGGACCAAGGGGTC
>CAYGRX010000008.1:9468-21198 GCA_964352365.1 uncultured Rickettsiales bacterium | reverse complement strand
TTTCAGGGTTAGTGAATGCAACAGCAGTAGACTTAACAATAACTGATGCACCTTTAATATTTGATGCCTGATGACCTTTAAAAATCTTAATTCCAAGTTTTCTTAGTCTTTTAACATTCGCATTTTCTGATAAATCGGATCCTGAAATATCATAACCCATATTATAAAGAATTTCTGCGATTCCGCTCATTCCAATTCCACCGATGCCAATTAAGTGTATTCGACCAATATTGTATGGAATGGTTTTTAGGCTTTCAAATTCTCTATGCATCAGTTTTTACCCTCAAAATTGGGTTAAGCATAAATGTAAATCCAACTGCACTGTGGTTTTTTGAGGTTTCTTCATTTTTGATAGTATATCTTCCACCTCTACCAATCTCTTCATAACTTTCTTTAGAAATCACGCTAAAACAAACGCCTTTGTGGTAATCAAAATTTGCTTTTTCGAGAAGATTCAAGTTTATATCTTTGATATCAGAATTAATAAGCAATGTCTTTAATTCAAGAATTAAAGATTTTTCAGTATCCTTTTCTAATAAATTTTCTATTTTTTCTAAAGCTGAAATCGCAGTTTTAACTGAATAGGCCTTCTCATAAACTTCAACTATCTCAGTGACGACTGAAAGTTTCGCATTCTGTTTTAAGGTCGAAATATTTTTTTCTTCAATCAAGTTTTGGGCTTCCGACTCTTCTGATTTTGAAAGGCCAATCCTTTTAAATATAAGTTTTGACAAAGCCGGTAGAGAAAAATCTATCGTATAATTATCAATATTAATATCATCAAAAATTGTTTTGATAGTTGCTAGAACTTGAGTGTTTTTTTCATCCACTTCACCACCAATAATTTCAAAACCAGTTTGAGTAAGCTGACGTTCATTAAATTTATTACTGCCATATTTCTTCAAAATTTGACCAGTATAAGAAATTTTTATCTCTTTTTTGTCACTAGTTAAACTAGCTAAATATTTATCTTTAACAATTCTAGAAATTTGCGGTGTAATATCTGAACGAATTGCCATCATTTTCCCAGAAATAGGGTCTGTAACCTTATATGTTTTTGAACGAAATTCAGGGTCTAGAGCGCCTTCAAACTCCATCATAGCGGGTCTTACAAGCTTAAAGCCCAGCCTGTGTAGATGTTCCACCAAACTAAAGTTTAGTTTAATCTCCATATAAGCTAAATCATCAAGGTGATCGTAAAAGCCTTGTGGCAATAATTTTTTTATTTCTGTGGTCATCTTATTTTATTCGGTTTTACTTGAAAGAAGGTGGTAACTTACTATATAATATCTATGTTGTTAACGTTTTTTTATAGAGGTAAAAACATGAAAGACTATACTAAAAGAGATTCAGCTGGAGTTCATGCTCAGGCGGGCTTTGATGAAGGCCTAAAATCTCATATGATATCAGTATATAAGTATATGGCGGCTGGCCTTGGTGTCAGTGGCTTGATTGCTTATTTAACTATGACTGTTCCGGCAGTTGCGCAAATTGCATTCTCACTTAAATGGGTGTGGTTTATTGGTGTAATCGCTATGGCATTTTTAGTTATGCCAAGAATGTATAAAATGAGCACAACAGGTGCCTTGGCTTCATTCTTCGGCTATGCGGTGATTTTATCATTCGCTATCGCTCCATTATTCTTGATTTATACTCAAGAGTCCATTGCACGAACATTCTTCATAACATCTGGTGTGTTCTTGGGCATGAGTTTGTTTGGTTACACTACAAAGCGTGATCTAACTAGCCTTGGAACTTTTGCCATTATAGGTGTTTGGGGTGTTTTCTTTGCTAGTTTGGTAAATATCTTTTTACAAAGTAGTATGGTTCACTTTATTACAAGTGCTATTGCGGTAGTTGCTGCGGTAGCATTAACTGCTTATGATACGCAAAAAATTAAGCAAGCTTATTTTGCAATTGGTAGAAATGGTGAAATGCTTAAAAAAGCAGCTATTATTGGCGCATTGCAACTTTACTTTGATTTTATCTATATGTTCATCAACCTAATGCAATTATTAGGTGATAGACGTTAGATTTAAATAATTATAGCTATCTATTAAACCCGCTATTCTTGTAAGAGTTTAGCGGGTTTTTTGTTGACCAGAATAAGCAATGAATATAAAAACTTTCAAATACGTAATTAAATTAAATTTAAAGGTTCGAAATGATTAATCTAGAAGGTAGAAAAGCACTAGTAACTGGTGCAAGTGGTGGCATAGGATCTGAAATTGTAAAAAAACTTCATGGCCTTGGTGCTGAAGTTACAATTTCTGGAACTCGTGAAGAAAAACTTCAAAAACTTTCTGATGAATTAGGCGGTGAGCGTATTCATATCCAAACTTGTAACCTAAAAGATATTGAATCTGTAAAAGCTCTGGCAACAGATTCTGCTAAAAATATGGGTGGTATAGATATTCTAGTATGTAACGCTGGTATCACTAAAGATAACTTACTTATGAGAATGAGCGAAGAAGACTTTCAAGATGTAATTGATGTTAATTTAACTTCTACATTCGCCCTTATTAAGGCTTCAATTCGTGGTATGATGAAAGCTAGATATGGTAGAATTATAACTATCGGTTCAATTGTTGGCACAATGGGTAACCCAGGTCAGGCAAACTATGTTGCTTCAAAAGCGGGCATTGCAGGCATGGTGAAATCAATCGCAAGTGAAGTTGCATCACGTGGCATTACAGCAAATAACATAGCCCCTGGCTTTATTAGAACTGCAATGACTGATGAGTTGAATGAAGATCAACAAAATAAGATGAAAGCAGCTATTCCTTCTGGGGAGTTTGGTGCACCTGAAGATGTTGCCGCAGCAACTGCATTTCTTGCGAGCGCCGAAGCAAAATACATCACGGGACAAACTATCCACGTAAACGGCGGAATGTTAATGGTTTAAACCAAAAAAGGACCCCCGCAATTGGGAGCCCTTCTAAGAAAAAATTTTCTAAGATTTATTCTACCTCAGGGAGGTAAAATTGCTTAACAAAAAATTTTCGTCGGTCTTTATGCAGGTTAGCCTGCATATAAACTTCAACAAGCTTTCCAGCTTGTGAAGTCATGGCTAGCTGAAAGGTTTTTCTATAACCTTTCCAAGTCTTGTTACTAATGCCGCCCACCCCATAGTTGAGGGTGAAATCAAGCCCCTCAAACTTCACCATAAAGGTGGTATCTTGGTCATCAACCTCCAAGTTTAGCTCGATTATGACATCAAGCCACCCTGGGTACTGGGATTTAACCACTTCAGTAGTCAAATGCCCTTCAACATTTAATTGTTTCATTCTAAAAAAATTAAAATTATGTATGAATTGCGCAAAGTCGCGCGTAAATCCGATTCAATATTCAACTTTTATACAGCAATATACATAACCAAAAAGGTTAAGATATCTTCTGATTTTAGAAAACGCGCAGATGCGAGCTGTAACCATATAGGTAAGTTGAAGCCCTAGTTTACTAGAGAGAGAGCTATTTGTCAAGAAATTAACTAAATATTAACTTACGCCTAGAGTTAGAATTTTATAAAGCTAAGAGCAAATGGCCGACAGCAAACGGCAAACAGTCAAAAGCCAACCTACTATCTTTTACTGCTTGGGAACTTAGGTTTGGGCTGTGAGAATGCAAAAATGCCTTCTGGAAGATCAACATTTATCTCTAAGTTTGTTAAATCCATGCTAGTGTAATTGCCATCTACATCAACTCTTCTAATGCCGATTAATTTTGTAGGTGCTTTTTGAAAGGTTAGTATTAAACCGCTCATTTCTGCGTAGCTGTCTGATTTGCTTGCAAGATAGATAGAGTAAGAATCGCCTTCATCTTTCACGCCACCAATATCCATAATATCATTATTAAAAAACTCTATATTATCATATAGAAGAACCCTCAAAGGGTTATCAGGTGCAGATGCCCTGGTAACTTGGTCTAAATCCATATCATATTGAATGAAATCTTCGTCCTCAATAAAATACGCTAAGTTGTATGGGTGGGTATATTTAATTACTAGCTTACCAGGTTTTGAAATGTAGAACTGGCCTTCACTAACAGGGATACTATCAGGATTAATTTGGATGAATCGAGTTTTTGCAGTTGTTATCTTTGAAAGATACTCTTGCGCTTCAAAAACTAGTTTACTGTTTTTATCAGTTAGATAAACTTTGCCGTTGGCAGCTTCTTGGGTATTTGCATCGTTTGCTAGTAAGAATATTGCTATAGCTAAGCTTGCAAACCCTTTTAAAATTGTCTTTTTTCTTAACATTTAAATTACCTTTTTTAAAAATTCTTTTAATTGATTCGGGTCAACATCATTTACAATTTTAGACTGCCCAATATCTTCTGCTAATATTAATACGAGATTTCCTGAAGAAACCTTCTTATCTTGGAACATTAAATTCAAAATTTCTTCTGCTTCTGGCTTGATACCAAGCTCAGAAACGTTAGTGCGCATTCCATATTTTTTGAATAATGTTATGATTCGCTCAGATCTTCCTTTATCACAAATTCCAATAAACTCTGAAAACTGGAATGCCATAATCATACCGATTGCAACCGCTTCACCATGAAGCAATCTGCCGTCATATTTCATAATTGCTTCTAAAGCATGTCCAAACGTATGCCCTAAGTTTAGCAACGCTCTGCAACCCTTTTCCTTCTCATCCTGTGAAACAACATCTGCTTTGGCTTGGCAGCTTTTTTGCACCATAGTTTTAATGTTTTTATATCCAGTTTGCTTTTCAAGATATTCAAAAAACTCAAGATCATTAATCAAACCATATTTTACTACTTCTGCAAAGCCAGCTTGCAACTCTCTTTCAGGAAGGGTTTTTAGTGCATTTAAATCTGATAAAACAATTTTTGGCTGATAAAAACTACCGATTAGATTTTTACCAAACCTGTTATTTATCCCCGTTTTTCCGCCAACTGAGCTATCAACCATTGCAAGTAATGATGTAGGGATTTGGATAAAGTTCACTCCACGAAGCAAAATACTCGCCGCAAAACCAGTTAAATCACCAATTACACCGCCTCCAAGAGCAATTAATGTAGATTTGCGCTCAGGTTTATTTGCAAAAATTGCGTTAAGAAGTTCTTCAAGCTGGTTGATGTTCTTAGTTGCTTCACCAGCAGGAACAATGATTGAATTAACCTCGTAACTGCCTTTTAAGCTAGATTCTAAACCTTTTAGATAAATTTTAGAAACATTGCTGTCACTAACAATAAAAACTTTACTGTTGGTCTCAATCAAATTGTTGATATAATCCGAAGTGTTATTGATAAGGTCTTCACCAATAACTATATCATAGCTATTGGGGCCCAAATTAATTTTTATTTTATCTAAATTACTCAAAATGCTATCTCAAATTAAAAAACAAACTAAAATATTTTTATTTATATTGCTAATCTCACAATCTTTTACAGCTTTTGCTGACGATAATAAATATATATTTGAAGGTGATTTAAAACAAGGGGGTTTAGTTACTGCAAATCTGCCCAAAGGCGTAACTCCATATCTAAACGGCAAAATTGTACAGACCTATAATAATAAATTATTGCTTGGTTTCCATATTGATGCAAATGAAGATCAGCGTTTAGTTTTGAAATTGCCAAATGGAAAAAATTTGATACAAAATTTTAAGATTGAACAAAGAAAATATGAAGTTCAAAAAATAAACAATCTTCCAAAAGAAATGGTGACACCACCAGCAAGTGTTTATACTAGAATTGCTAACGATAATAAATCTGTAAAAATTGCGAGAAACGAAGTTATAAAAGACTGCAATTTAGAAGAAGGTTGGGTTATGCCAACTCAAGGAGCCATATCAGGGGTTTATGGAAGTAAAAGAATATTAAACGGCAAATCAAAACAACCTCATTATGGAATTGATATTGCCGCAGAAAAGGGAACGCCAATAATTTCACCCAAGTCAGGCACAGTTACTCTAGTTAATGAAGATATGTACTATACTGGTAAAACGGTAATAATTAATCATGGATGCGGTCTTACATCAACTTTCCTGCATATGGATAAAATTAATGTGAATGTTGGTGATAAAGTTAGTCAAAACCAGAAAATAGGTGAGGTAGGGTCAACTGGTAGATCAACTGGCGCTCATTTAGACTGGCGTGTAAACCTTTTTAATATAAGGCTAGATCCACAATTACTTATAGACTAAATATATTAGTAGCTTTCACAAATTTGCTTCATAATATTTTGTAAGATCTCTTTATGTGAACCGTTATCTGTATAAATAGAGAAATCTGCCTGTTTGTAAAATTTCTCTCTTTCTTCCAGCATGTTTTTTATATGCTGCCTTTTATTTTTTATTTTTTCAAGTAAAGGCCTATCATTACGGTACGATACACGCTTGTAAATTGTTTCTGCAGAGGCTCTTAACCATATTGAAGTTGAATTACTATTAACATGCTTAATATTTTCTTCAGAAATATATGCCCCCCCACCAAGTGCTAGAACTATTAATTCACCATTTAAAATCTCTCTAAGCTTCTTTGATTCAAGCTTACGGAATTCGTTTTCACCTGCATTTTCAAATATCCAAGAGACAGAGTGTCCGATTTCATCTTCAATTTCATGGTCAAGATCAAAAAAAGTCAGCCCCAGCTTTCCAGCGAGCTTCTTGCCAAAGGTGGTTTTACCAACCCCCATCATTCCAACTAAAACTATAGGCTTTTTTATATTTATTGAAGAATCATTCATATAGCTTTATAATGTTTTTTTAACTTTTGATTGTATGTATTTAGAGAAAAAATAAAATGAAAAAATTCTTATTTATTATAGTTTTAATTATCGGTGGCTTTATTTACCTTGATAGAGCAGATGTTCAGCCAGAAGAAAAAACCATAGTTAAAGAAATTGAGCATGAAAAGCTCAAATAATAACTTAACTTCTTGCCTTGATGATTTTCTGGAAATGATGAGATCAGAGAGGTCATCTAGCAACAACACTATAGAATCATATAATAGAGACTTAAATGATTTTATAGAGTTTATAGGCTTAAGTGCCGTTGAAACTATAGATATAAATTTAATTAGAAAATATGTATCAGTTTTAGCAAAAAAATATTCAAAAGCATCAATATCCCGTAAAATATCAGCTATAAAACAATTTTTTGAATTTTTATTTTCTGAAAAGATTATTGAAACAAACCCAGCTCGTTTGTTGGAGCTTCCCAGAAAAGAGCGTAAAATACCAAAATTTCTGACTGAAGTCGAAATAGATAAAATTCTTGTAGTTGCATCAAATAAACAAGATTATGAATCATTAAGAATTTCACTTATAGTTAATATACTCGCTGGCTCAGGTTTGCGTGTATCAGAGTTGGTTTCTTTAAAATTAAACTCAATACAAAAAACAGTTATAGAAGGTGAAAGCCACTATTTTTTTCAGTTTGTAGGTAAGGGTGATAAGGAGCGTATAGCGCCAATAACTAATCAAACTTTGAAAGCATTAGATAAATATATTCCTTTATTAGAAAAAGGTAATTTATTACTTTTTCCATCTAAAAAAGGAGAAAATAAAACAATTACAAGGCAGCAGGTTGGTAACTTATTGAAAAAATTCGCTTTATTAGCGGATATTGATCCTGAGAAAATATCACCACATATATTACGGCATAGTTTTGCTACTAACATATTAAATAAAGGTATTGATTTACGCTCTCTACAAGAAATATTAGGGCACTCAGATATATCTACTACTCAAATCTATACTCATATAAACCTACCACAATTAAAGAATTTTATAGAAGAAAACCATCCGCTTTCCGATAAAAATGGGAAGGCTTAAAACTTCTTGAACAGGCTTCTATGCTCATCGTCTTGAATAAAGAGGTTTTTATCTAAATTTTGTGTTTCTGCGGATCCTAAAAGAAAATATCCAGATTTTTCTAAAGAATTATGCATTTTTAAGAATATATGCTTTTTAGTATCTTCATTAAAATATATTAAAACATTCCTGCATAATATTATGTCAAAGCCAGTTTCGGTATAATTGTCTTCAATCAAGTTTGATGTGCTAAAATGGATTAATTCTTTTACACTTTCCTTCACCTTCCAATCAAACTCTGAAATTTTTTCAAAGTATTTAATCAACATAGTGGCCGGCAAACCCCTTTGGACTTCAAATTGATTGTAAATTCCTCTTTTTGCAACTGATATAGCATTCCTTGAAATGTCAGTTGCTATAATCTCTATTTTATAACCCTCTAGCAAAACCCTTTCTTCTAAAAGCGAAATAGCTAAAGAGTAAGCTTCTTGTCCAGTTGCACAGGCAGCGCTCCATATCTTAATGGTATTATTATTATAAGCCTTTCTGTCTAATATATCTTTTAATAAAGTTTTTTGAATTAGCTGGAAAAATTTTATATCCCTCATAAAAAGAGTTTCGTTAATAGTTATAATATCAAGTAAATCAGAAACAATTTCAGGGTCTTCTTCACGTATTTTTTCAATCAATTTAGAAGCATGTTTAAGATGATGTTTTTTTATTAGAGAGACAAAGTCACTATCTAAAAATTTTAACCTATCATCACTTACATTTATTCCATAATTTTTTAGAATAAATTTCTTTATTATTTGCTTATGTGAACCATCTAGAATCATCTAATCCTACCAAATGAGTATTCAATAATAAAGCTAGAAATTTCATCAAGTGGTAGGATTGCATTGCAAATTCCAGCTTTTGCCACCGCGCCAGGCATTCCCCAAACTACACTACTTAGTTCGTCTTGTGCAATTAACGCTCCACCATTTTCAACAATTTTCTTTGCCCCATTTAACCCATCACTTCCTATTCCTGTAAGCATTATAGAGAGAACATTCTTACCATATATTTCTGCTACTGAACTAAATAATGGATCTACTGAGGGTTTGCAGTAATTTATGTCCTCACCATCAAATATCCTAATTTTCACTAATTTGGTAGCTTCATTTATAACTAATTCCATATGAAAATTTGCTGGTGCTATATAGATTTTTCCATTTTCAACTTCCATGCCTTGTTCGCCAACAAAACACTCAATTCCACTTGTTTCCGATAAAGTTTTAACGAAACTTTCATCAAAACAGTCTGCAATATGTTGTGTTATAACGATTGGAATATCAATTTTCCTATTCTTGAAATCTGCAAAAATTTTCAATAATGCATTCAATCCTCCCGTTGATGAGCCTATAGCCAAAATTTTCGGAGTTTGAATCTGTAACGTACTAATAGTTTTATAATCTTGCTGCAAAAATCCCCAAACTTTAACTTATTTTAGTTCAGTTTAGTAATTTTTCAGTAAACAATAAGAGAAAATTCTATTATGAATAGAAAATGACTACTTTGTTTTTTTAAGAACGAATTTTTTGCTACAATATGGACAAGTTATCTCGTTTCCACCCTTAGGAATCGCTAAAAAAACTTTTGGATGGCCTAACGAACCTTTGCCGCCATTACAATGAGTTTTTTCAGTATCGATATAAACTATGTCTGTAACCATATTATCTTTATAATTAGTGATTTGTTTAATTTTTCAAATCATTATAATATTAATCTTAGTAATGCAATAATTTATAAATTGTTTCACCAATGTTTGGAAAAAACCCAATAAGACAACCTATCGTTAAAGATACTGGTATTCTAGACGTGCAAGAGATTTTCTCAACTATTCAGGGAGAGGGTATTTACGCAGGTACACCATCAGTTTTTCTAAGACTTGGTGGCTGCAACCTAAAATGTAACTTTTGTGATACTGAGTTTGAAAGTTTTGAGCCGATCAAAACGAGTGAGATTATATCGCAAATTGAAAAGTTAAGTCTTAATAAAGCTGGTGTAAGAGTAAGAAAACTAGTTGTTGTAACTGGTGGTGAACCTTTTAGGCAGCCAATAGAGGCTCTATGTGACGAGTTAATTAAGCGTACTTTCAAGGTTCAAATTGAGACTAACGGAACGCTGTTCAGAAAACTTAACAAAAATGTGGATATTGTTTGTTCACCAAAGAGCAATAATGGTTATCACCGTATTCGTGAGGACTTGCTTGAGAGAATTAATGCTTTTAAGTTTATTATTTCATTAGATAATGGTGATTATAATTATGTGCCAGAAGTTGGGCAAAGTGATTTTTCTGATATTAAAGTTTATATCCAGCCGATGGATGAGCATGATCCAGAAAAGAATAAAATTAATCAGCAATATGCCATGAAATTATCGGCAGAGAATGGTTATTTGTTGAGTATACAGTTGCATAAAATTCTCGATATTAAATAATTAGCTGACATTTTAATCTAAGCATTTAGGTTTTTAATTTGGTTATTATATTCAAAAATTTTAAGTAAGTTTCTTAGGTTTTGTCCTCTTTTAGACTGTAATTTAGGATCTTGATGTAAAATTATTTTTACATCATCTCGGGCAGCAAATAACAAATCCTTATGTTCTGGCAATATTGCAATTTTATAGTCTGGTAGGCCACTTTGTTTTGTGCCAAGCAGTTCACCACTACCACGTAGAACCATATCTTCTTCAGCTATTCTAAATCCGTCATTTGTCTCCTTCATTATTTTTAACCGCTTTCTTCCAAAGTCACTAATTTTCTTTGAGTAGACCAAAACACAAGAGGACTGCTTATCGCTTCTACCTACACGCCCTCTAAGTTGATGTAACTGTGACAAGCCAAACCTCTCAGAGTTTTCAATAACCATAATTGTTGCCTCTGGAACATTGACCCCGACTTCAATTACAGTAGTAGCAACTAAAATAGAAATTTCTCCACTTTTGAATTTTTCTATCTCTTTATCCTTATTTTCTGACGACATTTGACCATGAACCATACCCACTTTATTACGAAAGATTTTTTGTAGATATTCATATCTTTCTATTACTGATATAATTTTACTACCCTCATCTTGAAAAGGAATTTCTTCGCTTGGTTCAACAAAAGGGCAAACCCAATAAATTCGAGTTCCCAAATTAACTTCTGTATCAATACTTTTTGTTAA
Source organism: uncultured Rickettsiales bacterium (assembly GCA_964352365.1). Lineage (GTDB taxonomy): Bacteria > Pseudomonadota > Alphaproteobacteria > Rickettsiales > UBA8987 > CAYGRX01. Next base: position 10,206 of record CAYGRX010000008.1, on the reverse strand, counting down.
ATCTTCAAGCCTTGACGATGAAAATGTAGTGGTTTTTATATCTTTTCTGCCTGCTGGCTTTTCAGCTATTATTGAAATATCCATATCGCCATATAAAGTCATCGATAGAGTTCTAGGAATAGGAGTGGCAGTCATGAATAAAATATTTACACCATCACCTTTATGGGCAAGTTCAAACCTTTGCTTCACGCCGAATTTATGCTGCTCATCAATTATTATTGCACCTAGATTTTTGTAGCCAACTTTTTCTTGAAATAGGGCATGAGTACCAATTAAGATATCAATTTTGCCTTCTATACAATCTTGCTGGGTTTTCAATTTATCTTTTGGCTTTAAGCTTCCCACCAATAAACCGACACGAATATCTTCGTGAAACCTAGTATTTGTAATAGTTTCACTGATCCAAGCGTGATGTTGCTTTGCTAAAATTTCTGTGGGTGCCATGAAGCAAACTTGATATCCAGCATTAACACAATCTAGTGCTGCAATAGCGCCTACAATAGTTTTTCCACTCCCCACATCGCCCTGAACTAACCTAAACATTCTATATTCAGATTTTAGATCTTTTCTAATATGGGATATACATTTATTCTGATCGCTGGTCAATTCAAAAGGTAAAGAACTAATTATCTCTTTGCTATAAGTTTCATGTGAATTAATAGACTTGCCTAGCATTTTAACAGTTTTTTCTCTCGTAAGGCCAGTTACAAGCTGGTTAGCAAGCAATTCATCATAAGC
>CAYGRX010000008.1:0-9458 GCA_964352365.1 uncultured Rickettsiales bacterium | reverse complement strand
ATTTAAGTCAAGATCTGTAATGTTATTTGGTTTGTGTAAATTATGAATTGCCTGTTTAAAGTTTGGAAAAGAGTTCTTTTTTATAAAGTTTGGTTCTTGCCAATCTTCTAGTTCATAATTTGAATCTAAAGCATAGTTAACGGTCTTAATTATATGCTTATTAGTGATTCCTGCGGTTAAACTATAAACGGCTTCTTTTTCTAAAATCTTTATATTTTTTTCAGTTGTAGAAATGTGTGGGTGAATAATCTGAAGTTCGTTTTTATAGTTTTCTAACTTTCCACATATATAAATTTCTTTATCTTTTTTTAGTGAATCACTTAAATATATCTCATTTGCATTGTAAAAAACTAGGTTAATGATAGAAAAATCATTATATAAGACTTTGGCTTTATAGCCCTTTCTTCGGCCGTATCTAGCTGATCCACTGCTTAAAACTTTAACTTTGCAAATTACATCCTTCCCAATATATTCACCAAGTTGCTCAGGGTTATATTTTCTAAATAATATATTATAAGGTATATGGAAGAAAAGATCTTTTACATAGGCTTCGTCTTTATTGGGAGCTAAAAGCTGTCTATAAAGTTCATAAAGTTTTGGCCCCACTCCCTTAAGGAAGGTAACTTTTTTGAAAAGTAAGTTTAAAGCTTCAGATGACAATATAGCCGCCTAAATTTGATTCGTATGATAAATTATAGTTCTTTTAAAAAATCAGAGATTTTTCTTACTGGTCTACCGCCAATATCTTTGATAACTTCTGATGCGCACATACTCGCCAGTTTTCCAGATTGCTCAATAGTGTAGCCATTTAAATAGCCAAATAAGAATCCAGATGCATATAAATCACCGGCGCCAGTAACGTCATACACGTCATCAACTTTTACAGGGTCAATTTCATATATATTTCCATCTCTAATAATTGTAGATCCAGACTCACCTTTAGTTACACAAAAAGTGGTGTCTATGCCAAGCATGATGTGCAGAGTTTTTCTTAAATCTTCACTTTGAAAAAGCTCTAAGACTTCACTCTCATTACCAAAAACAAAATCTGTGTTATTTACAACTAGTTGTAAAAATTCTTCACGATGTCTTTGTACGCATAAACTATCTGATAACGTAAAGCCAACTAATGTATTATTTGCTTTGGCTATATCTATTGCCTTCATAATCGCGGCTTTTGGTTGCTCACCATCAAATAAATAACCTTCAATGAAAATCATTTTGCTATTTTTTACAATCTCTTCGTCAATATCCTCTGGTGTTATAATGACATCAAAATCAAGATAGGTTGCCATAGTGCGTTCAACTTTTGTCTTGGTTTTAGTAATTTCTTCTTCAGTTACAATAATTATACATTTTGAAGTTGAGATACCTGTTTCACTAGTATTAGTAAGTAAATCTACCCCAGCTTTTTTTATTTCATCTTTAAAAACTTTGCCAAGATAATCTTGCTTGGTCTTTCCTATAAAAGCTGAAGAACCGCCAAGTAGTCCATATCCGCTAATTGTATTAGCGCAACAACCTCCGGAGCATTCAGTCGCAGCCCCTAATTTTTTGTATAAACCTTCTGCAAAAGCTATGTCTACAAGCTTCATGGACCCTTTTGGTAAGCCATTTTCTTTTAAAAAGCTTTCTTGCTTGTATGATATAATATCAACAATTGCGCTTCCTAATCCAATTATATCGTATTGTTTTTGTTCCATAACCATTGCTTTGAGTTGACTAGTTCTAAGATTTGTATAATATTTTACAATAGGTTGATAGTTTTTTTTAACCTAATTTCTCATCACCTTTATTAAGGAGGTTTTATGTCTAAGTTTGCGAAAAAATTCGGTGTAGATCAATTCTCGGATAACTCTTTTAAAACTATCGGCGATGTTTCTTCTGAGTTAGACATACCTCAACACGTACTTAGGTTTTGGGAAAGTAAGTTTGCCCAAATAAAACCGATGAAACGTAAAGGCAAACATAGATACTATCGTCCTGAAGATTTGGAGGTTATTAAAAAAATTCAAACCTTACTTCATGTGCAAGGCTATACAATTAAAGGTGCGCAGAAATATCTAAAAGATTCTAAGAAAACAGGCTTTGATACAAACACTCAGTTAATACAGCAATCAAACGTAACTTCTTTGGAGCCACAGGGAAACCTGTTTGGAGGTGAGTTAGTAAAGTCAGAAAAAAGAAATATTAAAAAAGATAAAAAGAAGTTAGAATCTTTTTTGAGAGAGTTGGAGTTAGTAAAAGAGATGCTGAATTCTAACTAGATAAATGGGGTATTAAAAATGACTGCTAAAAAGAAGCTCCTCATCGTAGAGGACAATGAACTTAACTTAAAATTATTTACTGACATACTTGAGGCAAATGATTTTGATGTGATTCAAAATAAAGATGGGCGTAATGTTCCTGAGCAGTGTAGAATTGAAAAACCAGAAGTTATCATAATGGATATTCAATTACCTAATGTTTCAGGTATGGATATTATTGCTGAGTTAAAAATTGACGAAGAACTTAAAGCAATCCCAATAATTGCGGTTACAGCTTTTGCCATGCAGGAGGATAGAAATAATATTTTAAGCACAGGTTGCGAAGAATATATTTCAAAACCAATATCAATTAACATCTTTCTGGAAGTTATCAGAAAATATGTCTAAATAGATATTATGTCAGGAAAAATTTTAGTAGTTGATGATCTCGAGCCAAACCTAAGGCTTTTAGAAGCAAAGTTGAAAAGCGAATATTATACCGTTTTTACAGCCAAAAATGGTTTGGAAGCAATAGATGTTGCCCATGAAAAGGCGCCAGACATTATTCTGCTTGATGTTATGATGCCTGGAATAGACGGCTTTGAAACTTGTAGAAGGTTAAAGGCTGATCCCGAAACTACAGGCATACCTATTGTAATGGTTACGGCTTTAACCGAGCAAGATGATAGAGTTACAGGTTTAGAAGCGGGTGCTGATGACTTTATTACAAAGCCAATTGATGAATTCCATTTATTTGCACGCGTTAGGTCACTTATCAGAATTAAAGAATTATTTGATGAGCTAAAGCTTAGGGATAAAACCATGTCCAACTTTGGAAGCTCGCAAAGTATGCTTGATGACAGTATGAATTTTGAATCCACTATCGTTATTATTGATGATGATATCTTAGAAGTTAGAAGAATTGAGAATCATCTAGAGTCTCAAGGGCACAAGGTTATAAAATTCAATTCTGACCAACCAATAGAAAACCTTGAAAATTTTGATTTTGATCTTGTGATAGTAAGTACAATGCTTGATGAGAAAAATGGTCTTAGGTTGTCCGTTGACATTAAAGGTATGGAAAATAAACGAAAAGTTCCAGTATTGATTCTGGTGGATGAAGATGACAGAGAGTTGATGCTTAAGGGTTTGCAGGTTGGAGTTGATGACTATATACTTCAGCCCCTTGATATTAATGAGCTAATGGCGAGAACCAAAACTCTACTCAAGCGTAAAAAGTACCAAGATACATTAAGGCATGGAATTGAGGATAGTATTAATGCATCAGTGGTTGACCAACTTACAAGTTTATATAATAGAAGGTATCTCGAAAATCATTTGGGAACAATTTTTGAACAATCAAAAAGAGATAATGATAGCTTGGTTTTACTGACAATTGACATTGATAATTTTAAAAGAATCAATGATAGACCAGGTTGGGGACACAATATTGGTGATGAGGTTTTGAAAGAAGTATCTGCAAGAATAAAAGAATCTATTAGAGATAATGACTTGGCAGTTAGGCATGGAGGTGAAGAATTTATTGTAGTTTTAACCAGTACTAATGTTGAAACTGGGAAAATAGTTGCCGAAAGAATTAGATCATCAGTGGCTGATCATCCTATCAAAATTTCAGCTGAACCTGGTGAAGTGACCTGCACCGTTAGTATAGGTGATGCCGCAATGAGGCGAGATGAAGATGCGCCTGAAGACCTGATAAACAGGTCAGATCAGATGCTATATAAAGCAAAAACTACAGGTAAAAATAAGGTCGTTGTTGCAGAATAATGAAAGATAAACTTTATAAATTTCTAGATATAGTACGTGCTCCTCAGCAGCTTGTGAGTGAGAATGTTTTTTCTAAATATCAATCTATGAAGAAACTTATAATTATTATTACAATTATAGGGATTATAGTTTGGCTCAATATTGGTACAATAGCAGAGTTTATTGTCTCCAGTGATAAGATAAAATCTGAAATTGAAGAAACTTTATCTGAAAGGTTCGGATCTACTGTTAAAATAAGAGGGGAAGTTAAATTTTTCTCTAGGCCAGAGCCTAATGTGGTTATTGATGATGTTATTGTCACCAAAAACGGTGATCCTAATAATATTATTGCAGAAATTCTTAATATAAAAGGCCAAACTACTTTATCAGCAATATTTTATGGTTCCCATAATTTTGATAAAGTAAAGATTAATGACGTTAAGTTGAATGTTGACGTAACTAACCAAGATTCAAATTTTTTAAGTTTTTTGAAAGATTCTGATTTAGAAGATAATGGTTTTGATATTAAGAATTTAACTATAAATTCTTATAAAGAAAATCAGATCAATCCGAATAGTAAAGTGATCAGATCAATTCATTTCAAATCATTTCAAATTGATCCCAATCCCTCGGAAGGTGATTACATCATAAAAGGTAGTTTTGATGACGATAAGCTGGGGGATCAATATTATTTTAGTTTAAATCTAGAAGATGGTTTAGATCAGCAGACTGACTATGATTTCAAGCTATATTCAGATAACTCAGAAATTATTTCTAAAGGTGAGATAGCTATTAATAAGAACCTGTCAATATCGGGTGAATTAAATGGTTATTTTAGTGGATTAACGGGCAACTTGGCTTTAAGAGTTTTTGGTGATAAGATGGTGAACTCACTCAAGTTCGATGATAAATCTATTGTTAGTGGAAATTTTAAATATGCTAACAAACAGCTACAGACGAATAATATTTCTTTTAAAAGCCCAACGGCAGAATATAATTTTGATATCAAAGCAAAAATTAGTGATGAAATTGAAATTACTCTGAATTTAAACGTACCAAAATTTCAACATAAATCTCTGTTCAAAACAAGGGAAGAATTCCTAGCGAATAAAACAGTTATAGAGATCCAGAACGATTTCCAAAAAAGATTAGAAAATTTCTTTCTTTTTTCTGTTCAAGATGATGTTAATTTTATAGCCAATATCAATATTCCTAAAATATCACTCAAAAATGGCGCAGAGGGATCATTCCAGCTTGCATCCAGATTAAAAGATAAAGTATTTTTCCTTGATAGTTTTAAGTTAGATTTGCCTGGTGACTCTAAATTTAGAATGGCTAGTAAGGTTAAGATTGACAGAGACAAAAAGACTTTAAGTGGTTCATTAGAGTTTTTAGGCTATGGTAAAGATCTTGGTAAGTTAAACGAATCACTAAATATTGATAGTAAAGAAAAAGACTATTCTGTTGATGAATTTTATGTGAAGTCAAAAGCATATATATATGAAAAGAAAGTTCATTTTAGAGAAATTGTTGCACAACTAAATAAAGACCGTTTAGCCGGCCAACTTTTAGTAGATTACTCTGAAAAATTCTCTGCGACATCTGCCTTGAACTTTCAAAATATAGAAATTGATAATTACTTTAAAAATAATAATGCGGAAGATCAGAGTAATTATAACATTGCCAATCAATTAGACTTTATAAGGTCGTTTGACTCTTTTTTTGATGAGTTAAATCTATCCTTATCATCAAAGGTCCTTACAAAATCTGGTTATAAACTTAAAGATTTATCCATGTATGTTAAAATATACCCAGGTATTGTTGATATCATAGACTCCTTCTTTTATACGGATAGATTTGGAGATTTTAGGGGGAAGGCTAGAATTGATATTAGTGAGTTCCAGCCAAAAATTAATATGGATCTTAAGTTAGAGAAGTTTGACATAGACTACTTAATATATGAAGCGAAAAACAAAGATAATGATAGGTATATTGCAGATGGCAATTGGTCAGATAGTAAAATAAATTTGCAAAAATTATCAACTATCCTTGGTAATTTTCGCTTTTCTATTGATAACCTTAAAATTGCACATTTTGATTTAGTGGATTTCAGAACTGAGTTAGAAATGAATGGAGATAAAGTAAAAGTTGGGCAATCACGTTTCGAGGTTTTTAATAGTAAAGTTGGTTTTGAAGGAAACTTTACTACCGAATATCCCTCATTTGGATTTAAATATGAAGCATCAGAATTAGATTTCAAGATGGTTCTAAATAGTTTTTTTGGTGTGAATTCAGTTCTTGGGAAATTTAATTCTACAGGTGTTATATCATCAACAGGGTATACATATTCAGAGTTGATATCCAAGCTTAATGGAAGGATAAATATTGTTTCCAATGGTTTGCAAGTTAAAGGTTTTGACCTTGCTTCTTACTCACTTGCATTATCTAAAATAGTTCGTGTTGAACAGGTTGAGATTATATCTGAAGAGCTTTTAAATACTGGTGCAACAAACTTTGGTTATTTGGGAACGTCAATATTACTTAGTGCGGGGAAACTTAGATTTAATAATGCAAAACTTAAGTCTGAATATGCAAAAGATTTTAATATTTCTGGTATAATTGACATCGCAAACTGGGATCTTAATATTAATACAGAAATATCTGTGCTTACTGCAGATAACCAAGAGGTTCCTGTATCAGCAGTAACTCGAGGCAAAATAACTGATAGAAAAATGGATTGGGATTATAGTGCTGCAAGAAAGTATTGGGAACAAAAATTCTATGGTGGACAAATATTTTAGATTTTCTTCATAAAATTTACATGACTATATTGTTGCCCAAGAATCTTAATCATTAAAACTAAGCCAATAATTGGCTTGGTGCACCCGGCAGGACTTTAACCTACGGCCTCATCCTTCGGAGGGATGCGCTCTATACAGCTGAGCTACGGGTGCATTAAAACTGATATACAATCATAATAGATAAAATTGTATATTAATTCTAAATTAATTTAGAAAGATTTCTTCTTAAAACCAAATCAAATTCAAATCGATACTTCTTCTTGTGTAAGTTGATCTGTGTTACACTCAAATTGTTATCTTTATATGGGGGTATAAAGAGGGCTACAAGCCTAAGAGAGAGCTTCACTAATCTACCTGCTTGATAATTTTGGAGACAATAATGCAGGAAGTGCAAATATATAAAAATGGTGAGCGTTTGGCTGACCATTTTGAAAGTGGGGCTTCTTCTGAGAAGGGGATGCCATTGGATAGGAATTCCAGTGGCAATCAGGAGAATAATAGCTCCATGAATAACAATGATCTAGATGGTAGCGAAGAAAGCTTACCACTTAAAGGTAAAATTCATAAATTTTTAAAAGATAAATACTGTACTGAGGCAGATGTGGTCGGTGTTGAGATTAAGCCTGACTGTTTAAGAATATGCCAAGCAAAACAAGAAAATGGTAAGTGGAACATTAATAAAATTGTTTATAAGCCAACATTAAATACCAATGATTATGAAAGCCTAAAGAAGAACAAAGCTGTTTATGTGAAGGCGTTAAAAGAAGCATTCAAAAGTAATAAAATAACAAATAGTAATATTGCTTTATCTATTCCAGCATCAATGGCAATTATAAAGGTAATTTCATTACCTTTAATGACAGAGCAGAATTTAGAAAAAGCTACTGGCATTGAGTCATTTTGGAAAAATTTAGTTCAACTTAGTGGCGAGCTTAAAGATTATTCAATATATTATAGAATTGTAGAAAAATTTGAAGATACAAAAGAAATGGATGTTCTTTTTGTAGCTTGCAAAAATGATGACTTAAATGCCTTTAGGGAAATTGCAGAAGAAGCGGGCTTATATGTAGTTGTTGCAGATATAGCATGTTTTTCAATTAATAATTTATCAAAACTAAAGGAAACGAAATCAGAGGAAGTAGAGGTATATTTGAAAGTAGGTAAGGACGAAAATTACCTTCAAATTGTTGATACTGATAAACCTTATATTTATGATATTTTTGTTCCTGAGAATGAGAAAGCATACCTAAATGAGTATTTAGAACACCAGACTTTCCAGCAGAGGTTCACATCACAACTTAAGCATGTAATTACAAAGCATGAAGATAAAATTAAATCTAAAATAACTAAAATTAATATAATTTCAGATGAAGTAAATATTAAAGAGTTTATTAAATCATTGAACAGTAATTTAGAGAATATAAAAATTAAGGAAGCGAAGCTTTTTGACTCAATAAAAATGAGGAAAAATATTGCTGAAGATGAAGAGTTTTTGCAGCATAATTCTGCATGGGCAGTTTCTGCAGGTTTGGCTACTAGAAACTTACAGATCTTTGAAGATGAAAATAAAAAATCAATTTCTGAAACTATTAACCTTCTGCCAGAAGCGAAGATTATAAAAGAAAAACTAAAATCTATTTTCTATTCAAAAATTATTACTGGTTCAGTTGGAATATTCAGTCTTTTAGTAGTTTTTATTTTTGGAATTTATTCTTACGGGCAATATCAAAGTAATTACTCCAGAATAATTAATTTTAACGAATTGAATAAGGAATATAAAAGCCAGCAGCTAGTGTTTAATAATATTAATGTTGCAAGTGGCTCACTTAACAAACTGGTGTCACTTAGGAAAGATTTAAATTCCAATCAGAATGTAATAATAAACTCATTTAAAGAAATAGCCCAAAGCATACCTGAAGGTGTTTGGATTGAAGAGGTTGAGATTGCTAAGCAGGGCGAGATTACTATTGAAGGTAAATCTTATTTAGAAAAGGGCGTAATTAAATTTTCTAAGATGTTTGAGGAGAGTTCAAACATAAAAGAAGTTAATATTGGTAGTATTAAAACTCTTTATAACGATAGCGGAACAAGGGTTAAAGAATTTGTTATAAATGGAAAATTAAAATAATTGGAATAGGGTAATTAAGGTGGCTATTGATTTAAATGCTGATGTAGGCAAAATATTTAAAGATATGATGAGTGGCTCTAGCAATAAAAGCATCACGTCAAATGATACTGAAAAAAAATCTAGCATGTACAAAGATGCGATTTTAAAAGTAGTTATAATTTTATGCCTAGCAATTAGCACTATTTACGGAATTTCTATTTATAGTGCTGATCCGATAAAAAAAGATGAATCTGAATTTGCGACGAATGAACTTCTAGAAGAAGCATTCCAGACCTTAAATACTAATATAAATTCCAGTCGTCAGATTTTTGATAATAATAAAGAAAAAGTTAAAATAATATTGCCAGATTTTTCTGAAGTTGGCGATTCCAAAAATTTATTTAATCTTATTTCTAACCTTGCTGGTGATAATAACATGATAATAAAGAATATTAGCAAGGGAAAATCCAGTGATGTCAATAAACCGATAAGATACATACAAAACACAGTATTTTTAGAAATTGAGGGCTCTTACCC
>CAYGRX010000007.1:16021-22400 GCA_964352365.1 uncultured Rickettsiales bacterium | reverse complement strand
CTTTATTCCCTCTTGCGAGTTAAGCTAAACATTAATGTTCAGCATGGAGGCCATTGCTTAAAAAATTCATTATTAATAATCTTTAATCTAATCACTGCTACCAGTGGGAAATCAATTTTTCTGAATGAAAAAATTGTTTCCACTCGGAATAGTTGATTAGTTTAATGAGGTAATTATACCACAAAAAGGTTAATAAAGGGTTAATTCATTGCTCTAAAAAAGAATAGATTAAGACCATATCTAATCACCTAAAACTTCCCCCCTACCCGACTCAGTTAAAAATATCTACTATGATAGTAAATGTAGTTTCAATTCTTCTCGAAAGAAAAAACCTTAACCCCATATAAACTGCTTATAAGTAAAGTCTTTAGTAAAAAACTAGATTTTTTTCATAAAAAAAGGGCTTAAAGTCTAAGACTTAAGCCCTTTTAAATTTCAATAATATGAAATAATTAATATTTTACCATCTAAAGTGAGCGAATGCCTTGTTAGCTTCCGCCATTTTATGTGTATCTTCACGCTTTTTAACAGCAGAACCACGCTTGTTAATTGCATCAATAAGTTCATTAGCAACACGAGCTTCCATAGTTCTTTCTTTTCTAGCTCTAGCAGCGTTTATAATCCAACGAAGTGAAAGAGCTAATGCTCTACGTGGACGAACTTCCTGAGGAACTTGATAAGTTGCACCACCAACACGACGTGAGCGAACTTCTAAATGAGGACGAACATTATCAATAGCTTCTTGGAATGCTTCAATAGGATCTTTTTTAAGGTCAGCAGCTACTTTATCAAATGCAGAATATACAATTCTTTCTGAAGTAGATTTTTTACCATCAAGCATGATGTAATTCATGAACTTAGCTACAGTTTCATTATGATACTTAGCATCAGGAATTATTTTTCTTTGTTCGGCTCTATGACGTCTAGACATATTTTGTTCTCAGTTATTTTATAGTTATTGTTTTTTATGTTACCTATTTAGGCTTTTTAGCACCGTAATGTGAACGACGTTGCTTACGATCTTTAACACCTTGAGTATCAAGTGTACCACGTACAACGTGATAACGAACACCTGGTAAATCTTTTACCCTACCACCACGAAGCATAACAACTGAGTGTTCTTGTAGGTTATGGCCTTCACCACCAATATATGCAGTAACTTCAAAACCGTTTGATAATCTAACACGGCAAACTTTACGTAATGCTGAGTTTGGTTTTTTTGGTGTAGTTGTATAAACACGAGTACAAACACCACGTTTTTGTGGACAAGCAGCTAATGCAGGAACTTTAGTTTTGTTCACTTGCTTAGTTCTAGGTTTTCTAACCAATTGGTTAACTGTAGGCATATTATTACCAGTTAAATTTTAATATTTATAACGAAATGAGGCGTGAAAATATATGAAAAGCTTACCAAGTCAAGAGGAAAATTGCGCTAATTGCGCTAATTTAGCAAAATTAAACTACCTTAACTTATTTGAGTATAGTCTTTTTTAAAAAAACTGCCGCGAAACAAGTTATTATTGCACTCGCTAAAACATCTGACAGGTAATGTCCACCCATCACAACACGATTAAAAGAACCAAGCACTGCCCATAAGAATAAAATTATACCCCACCTACCCTTTTTAGCATCTGGAATAACAAAATATATTGCCAACATTGAGAATGCCATTGATGCATGACCTGATGGAAATGAATTAAAAGCAGAGTTAAAACCTAAATCATATATAGGTGTAAAATACTCAATCCCGCTAAATTCGTTAATCTGGCTAGGTCTAGCCCTGCCCCATATAGGTTTTAATATTTTGTGGATTAGGAAATATGGTATTAATAAATATAAGAATGAAAGGTAAAAACTTTGCCTTGTTGTTATTTTAAAAAATTCTCTAAGTGATTTTAATTTTTCCAATATTTTGATTTTTTTTACTATTATATCATAGGCAAAACAACCAGCTCCAACAAAGAACATAGCTATAGATAAGTACCTAGTTAATGCATATATTAAAATGGAAACAATATTATGCCTCATTGGGAAGCTGTTAGATTCTTCATTGTAAAACAACGAACTTACCATTATATCAAGTTGTGGATATAATGATAAGGTAGCTAAATAAGCTATTAGGCTCAAAAGTAAAATTTTATAATAGTTACACATAATCTATGTTTTATAATATAGTATTTCTATAATGGCAGAAAAATTAATCAATTTCGTTTTTATTTATATCATCATTTGGTGGATATTAATATTTTGCGTTTTACCATTTGGCATTGAAATTGATGATAATAGAGTAAATACACCAGCTAATGATTCTGGCGCCCCTAAAAATCCGAAGCTAAAAAAGAAGTTTATAATAACTAGTATATTAGCTTTTATTGTCACCATTAGCTGGATGATTGCTAATTATTATTTCGACATAGTATAGATAAAAATGAATATGAATGACTTACTTTTGGACATTAGTGAAGAAATTGAAGAAGTTTTAAAACTAAAACTGGGCTTAAATAATGCCGAGGTTATAAACAACTCTCATTTACATACAGGCCATATTGAGGCTGGAAATGCACAAAATACTCATTTTAAAATTATAGCAAGGAAAGATGAAGTTTCAGGAAATAGTTTAATTGAAAAACATAGATCTATTAACCAAGCTTTGTCTCACTTGATGAATAATCCCATTCACGCTTTAGAAATAAAGTTGATTTAAATTTTTTAAAGTTAGAAGTGCCAATCGGCTGGCTTATCATCACCGCATCTATTTAACCAATCACACTCATCAACACTTTTCCCCCAACCAGTAGGGCCACTACCAGGGGCAGACATAGTAAATACAGAGCCAAATAAACCTTGGTCAGTATTACTACTGGTGAATATACCATCTGCTGTTAAAGCCCTACTATCCCTAAGGCCTGAAGGTGATATATTTAAATTTGTTGAAGATATTGCCGCAGGGATTTCTTTATAAGAAAAGCTTTCACCCGCTAAATATCTGTTAATATAGTGACGACAATAGTTGAATGAGTCCATCCATGCCTTGTAGTATGTAGTGTCTTTCATTTTTTCAACATCTTGAGTAAATGAGTATAAACTTCTATGAAAATTTGTACCATAAACCGTGAACCCGCTTTTACAGCCATGCTCCCAACCTAGCTTCCATTCAACAGGAGCATCTTTGTCATACGAATAAGGAAGGTCATAAACTGGCCTAGATGTAAGCGCACAAGACTGCACCAATAAGAATAATGATATGTAAAATAAGGTTTTCATAATTAGAATAATATCCCCGCAGTTCCATTCCTATTCCAATTCCAAACATACCAACGGCAATAAGTGTATGAATCATGCCAAGCTTGGTAGTAATCTCGGTTATTAATCATATCAATGTCCATTTTAAACTTGTACCCAAGTTTTCTATAATGGGTTGAGCCATATGCCGACAACCCGCTATCACAGCCATCTTTCCAACCCTGAGTATATTCAGGAGGACCACCTTCCGGCGCTTCTGACTGCATACCAAATGGTATTGGCTTCCACAGATTAAGTGGTTCAAGAACTTCTTTTTTAAAACTTTCTGGCAACATTGAGCAACTTGAAAGCAAAAGAATCGATATAAAATATGTAATATATTTTTTCATTATAAACCCAATCTTCCTTGCCACTGATAAATATATCTTTGGCAGTAATTGAACGAGTCCTTCCAACCTTTGTAGTATACTGGCTCTTGAGCCTTCATTGCATCCTGCTTGAACGTGTAATATCTTTTATACCAAGAGTTTGATGAAACCCCTATTCCCGTATGGCAACCATCCACCCAACCCTCAACATATTCAGGGTTATGTGGTGTTCCATCTTTTTTTGGCTTAGGCCCCTTCTCCATCCACTTCATATGTGGCGGAACAGGGTTTGTAGGGTCAAAATGTTCACACTGCGTAAGCGTAAAAAGCAAAAATATGTATAAAAAATATTTCATAAGTAATTTTATTATAAATAAGGTGTATTGGTTCTTTCCCAGTAAACCGCGCAATAGAAAAATGCATCTTTCCAAATTTGGTAATACATTTTTTCATTTCTAAGTTTAGGGTCAAATTTATATTTAAAAGCCTTTATTGATTTATAAAATTGGTTCGTATATGCATTTGATCCACTCTCGCACCCTTCAGACCAACCTTTTTGGTACATTTCTGGCCCTTCAGGGGGAGTTAAATTCATATGAGCTGGCTGCCAACTATAAGTACCATCAGGGTTTGTATTACAGGATTGCAACCCTACCAAGCAGAACAAAATTGTGAATATGTTGGTAATTTTTCTCATATATATTACAGCGGATTTACATCATTATAATAAGTGCAATAGTTAAAGCCTATTGTTCTACCTTTGTAGTAATCATTATTCTCAATAGATTTATCTATATCGTAATATGTATCATCATAAGTGGCACTCATCATACCTGTACCAATAATTCCATGACCAGTATTACAGCCATCACGAAAGCCCTGAGAATAGTCATCATCACCCTGAGGAATGCCTTTCATGAAAAATGGACCAGGCGTTAATGGGCCATGTCTTCCAAAATTTTCCTTGAGGTCATTCTCGCAAGAAGTCAGCACCAACAGCGATACAAGAATTAAAGTATTGATATTTATATATTTTTTGCACATAAAATTAAAAGAATCTGATTTCTTTTACATTATAGCATAAAAAGGTTAAAAAAGGGTTAAACTTCAATAAAATTCAACCCTTTTTAATAAGGCTATTAAGATATATAGCTAAGGCAGTTTAACTGCTAGATTTTTGAGTAGCTTTAATTTGATCAAATACCGCAAGTGCCGTAGCCACTGAAGAGCCGATATCCGAAGGATTTGAAGGCAATAAAACCGTGTTAGTTTCTTGCGCAATATTAGCAAAAGCCTTGATATATTGCTCTGCTAACTGAAGCGCAACAGCATCTGATCCGCCTGTTTTTTGTATAGCCTTTGCAACAGCCTCAATAGCCGTTGCATTTGCATTTGCAACAGATACAATAGCCTCAGCCTCACCTTGAGCACGGTTAATTTGATCAATTTTAGCCCCCTCAGACGCAAGAACCTGCTCCTGCTTATGAGCTTGTGCAATATTGATTTGCGCTTGCTGCTCACCTTCTGACTCAAGAACTTGAGCACGCTTAGTTCTCTCAGCAGTAACTTGCTGCTCCATTGATTTCAAAATACTTTGAGGAGGATTAATATCTTTAATCTCATACCTCATACACTGAATACCCCAAGTTCCAGAGGCCTCATTTAAAGATTCTACAATATTGTGGTTTAGTGTGTTTCTTTCCTCAAAAGTTTTATCTAAGTCAATTTTACCAATTTCAGAACGCATAGTAGTTTGCGCAAGCTGAGTTAGTGCAAAATAAGGGTCAGAAACACCGTATGATGCCTGCTTAGGGTCAATTATTTGAACATAAATTACACCATCAATTTCCAAAGTTACATTGTCTTTAGTAATTGCAGATTGCGAACGAACATCAATCGCCTCTTCTTTTAATGAATGCTTGTATGCAACTTTATCTACGAATGGAATTATTAGGCTCAACCCTGGCTCTAAAGATGCCTTAAACCTACCTAAGCGCTCAATCACCCAAGCTTGCTGCTGAGGGACAACCTTAACACCCTTGAAAATTACTATTATAGCAAAAACAAATAAACCTATGACGAAAAAAGGTGCATCACCCATATTAAACTCCTATTATAATTAAATTATTGTTATTAATCTTTTTTTAAGATGCCGGCTCAGATACATCAATTAATAATATACCTGAATCTTTGCCATGAACCCAAACTTTTACTCCAGCATCAATCTCACTCGTTTCTGAGCTTGAATCAATCCTAGCTTTCATTGTTGTTCCATTCCATTTTACTTCTGAAATTGACCCAACAGTGAATGGCTTAACTGTTACGGCTGTGGTACCTGCGAAATTTTCGTATTTTTCACCATTTTTATTTTTAATTGCATTCTTAAGTGGCCTCCACAAAATGACCGCCCAAACAGTTGTAAAGAAAAAGAAGTATGCGATATGCTCTAAAGCACCTTCAATATTTGCCATATCTACCAGAAGTAAACCTGCAAGAGTTAACGCTCCCAAACCAGCAAAAAGGAAACCTATCCCAGGAATTACAGAAACTTCAATAATAATTAATATTATGCCAATAAATACCCACAAGTTTGATGGGTCAGATAAAAATTCGTTCATTTCACTCTCACAGAGGTTGTTAATATTTGCATCATATTACAAATATTTAACATTTGTTCAAGCAGTAACAAGATTTATTAAGCAACTAATTATGCTTATTTGCCAGTAGCTTCTTCAACTGCGCCAGATACCTTTGCTTCCACTTTAGGA
>CAYGRX010000007.1:0-16011 GCA_964352365.1 uncultured Rickettsiales bacterium | reverse complement strand
CTTTAGGAAGCGGCAAAGGGCTATCCGACATTGTTCTAATATATGCAATTAAATCAGCTAATTGCTCAGGCTTTTTAATACCTGCAAAAGCCATTTTTGTTCCCGGAACATATTTTGATGGCTTACTAACAAATGCCCATATAGATTCGTAATCCCAATTGCCTTCCGATGCTTTTGCTTCAAAAGCTTTTGAATATTGGAAATCTTTTTTATGAGCGTAACTGTCACCTAAAATACCGTATAGAGAAGGTCCAACTTTATTTGCGCCACCTTTTTCAAAAACATGACAAGCTAAACATTTCTTAGCGACTTTTTTACCTTCATCTGCACTAGCATTTGCAATAAGCGCGAGAATGTTAATTTCTTCCTTCTCAACCTCAGCCGCACCACCTTCAATTACTTCAACTGAGTATCCCCTTTTAACTTCTTCACCTGAGTGAGAACCTGCGCCACCATATATAATTTTAGCAAAGGTTCCTGAAAGCATTGCTATTAAGCCTGCTAAAAGAATAGACGCGACAATTTTATTTTTTTCCATAACTATAAATGATTATTTTACGAAACTTATAGTGTAAAAAACAATAGCTAAGCAAGAATAATTTGTAAAAAATTATTAAAAAAGTAGTTTTTATCTATAGGTAAAACAGAATAACCTATCTGTTTTTTAACATTTGAACTTTTTTATCAAGCCTATCTAGAAAGAAATCTAATCCTTTTTGTGATATTGGAGCTGCAAAATCAGACCTTTGGGTTGTTATCAAGCTTACTCCCTCACCTATAATATCAATAATTTTAAAAGATGAGCCATTTTTTTTAAGCCTGTAATCAACAAGTATATCATTTTTAGTTTTAGATGTTTTTAATGAACTTTTTACAATAAATTCACCATCACCTTGGTTAAGTGAGCTTAATATTTTAATTCTCTCGCCTGTATATTCTTTGAAACGAGGAATATATGTATAGATCACGTAGTCTCTGTATCCCTCTAAATATTTCTTTTTTTGGTCAGAATCTAACTGGCGAAAATATTTACCCAAGGCAAACCTAGCCATCCATTCTGTATCAACATATTTTTCAAATAAATCAATTAGTTCTTCCTGCTGATCAGACTCAGATTTTTTTGACTCAATGATTTCCACAATTTTATTCGCTATATTATCAGCAAATTTTTCAGGGTCTTTATCATCAAGCTTAGAAGCATTAGCAAAGGTAGGTAAAAGCAAAGCAACTAATAATATGTAAAATGTTTTTTTCATGTTTATATTACGCGAGTTAATTTTAGAACCCTCACTTAAATAAAAAAAATATATTATTCAATAGTTTTTATCAAAGACTTCCTTCTAAATTGCAAGTAAGAGCTTTTGTAAGATGAGTAAGGATCAAAAGATGTGAACTCAATTTCATCAGTTAAATTAAGTATATTTGACCTATCATTGACAAGCTCTACGAAACCTAGTCCACCGCCTAAATATCCGCTCGAGACATAAGTTGCAGGGTCTGCAGCTCTAGAAAAAACTGTACCTGCGAAATCTCTCGAGGTTGAAGGCCCAAATAGCGGCAACACAATATAATTACCTGCCCCAACGCCATAGTAAGAAAGGGTTTGACTAAATGATTTATCTTTCTCTTTCAAGCCAAAGCCACCAGCAACATCGTGAAAGCCACCTATTCCAAAAGTTGAATTCACCATAAATCTAAAGAAAGATCTGAAGCTAGATTCAACATCCCCTTGTAAAATACTATTAGCAAAGTTGTTTATTTCAGAAATATTATTAAAGAAATCACTTACCCTATCCCTACCCCATTCAGGTAAATTGCTTTTATAAAACCTTGCAACTGGCTCCAGAAAATAATCATCAATTGTTTTGTTAAAACTGAATATTGACCTATTAAAACCTTCATAAGGGTCTGACTGCAATGCAACTGAATATTCATCACGGTAATTAGAGGCGTCCACCGCTTTTACACGAAGGGTGGGGAACTCGTCAGAAGAGTAAGAAGGGGTAGAAGAAAAAATTACTGCAGCAGTAATTACAAATAATCCATTGATTAAGAATTTCATAATATTATAAGAATTTATATTAACATTTAATTTACTTATATAGTACGCGAAAAAAATGGATATAAAAAGTAAAAATAAATTAATTAAGCTTGAAGATTTTCAATCACTTAAAGCTCCAAAAGTGTCTTTTGAGTTTTTTCCGCCGAAGACGCAAGAGGCTGAAGAGAACCTGTGGAGCACAATTAAGGAGCTTGAACCTCTAAATCCAAAGTTTGTTTCCGTAACCTATGGAGCAGGCGGATCAACTAGGGAGCGTACTCATAATACAGTTAAGCGCATAAAAGACGAAACCACTATGAGCCCTGCCGCGCACTTAACTTGCGTAAAAGCAAGCAAACAAGAGATTGATGAAATTGCCAGAACATATATCGATAATGGCATAAATCATATTGTAGCTTTACGCGGTGACCCACCTGAAGGAATTCAAAATTATATAGCACCAAAAGACTCTTATAAAAATGCAACTGAACTTGTTAGGGGCCTAAAAGATATTGGTGATTTTGAAATCAGTGTAGCCGCCTTCCCTGAAGGTCACCCTGAAACAGGGAATAATTTTGAACGTGATTTAGAATATTTAAAAGCTAAGGTAGATAATGGTGCGACTCGTGCAATTACACAATATTTTCTAGATAGCAACTTGTATTTAGAGTTTAAAAACAAAGCTATACAGAAAAATATCAATATTGATATTGTTCCTGGAATTATAGTTATTTCCAACTTTGCGCAATTTGTAAAATTTAGCGGAATGTGTGGGGCATCAATTCCTAAATGGATTAAAAAACTTTTTGAGGGACTGGACGAAAACCCAAAAACCAGAGACATGGTTGCAGTAAATATCAGTGCTGAAATTTGCAGGGAGTTAGTTCAAAATGATATTGACCACCTTCATTTCTACACTCTAAACAGAGCACACCAGACTAGAGCAATTTGCAGATTGTTGGGTGTTGAGTAAAGATAAAAAACGAATTTAGCGGAAAGCTTGAGGACTATGCAGAGCCTCCACGTGTAAAAACACGGGAAACTCTGCTAGCTTTTGATGGTGACCGACCGACTTAATAGTCGGGGTCACCTTCAAAGTTGTCGAGGAAAGCTGCTAGCAGCTCCTCGATTTTTGAATAATAAGGCTCATTCTGAGCCTCAAATATAACATCAAACACCCCTGATGGGGTGAAACCTGAAGAGGTGCTTATAAGCTTGTTTAAGAGCAAATATAGCTCCTTATTTTGTAGTTTATCGCAAGGCGCTTTCAGCAGCTCTGCAACTTTCTTGCAAGCTTTTTTTTCTACAGTTTTAGCTAAAAGGATTGCTTGAGGGTGATATGCTAATTTTTTCAGACAAAACTGATCAGAATATTTTTCATGGCGTCAAAATAAATGTGCCAAAATCAGAGATATCACAAATAAATAGAGTGATAGTATTTTCTGGATTTGAAAAGACTTTTTAATTCAAAAACTTAATTGAATTACTCAATGCAGAATCTAAGCTTTTGGGGAATGGTTCTAAAAAGCTATATTGCTCATCATATGCGTTGCCATAAATTTTTTCAGGGGGTGATATCTTATCTTTCAAGCCTATATATATTCCTTCTAAAATTTTTTCTACTACCAACTCAGGGTCAGCATCCACTCCAGCGACGCGATGCTCAATATGTCGAGTGTTTTCGTCAAGTGAGCTAGCAGGAATTCTAATTGCAGTGGTACGGTTATTTCCGCCCCAACTTACATTAACTGGAGCATTGTTATACGCCTCTATCTCCGCTTGATTATCAGAGTCAATTGAATTTATAAGTGAGCTATATCTTTTATACGAATTTTCATTAGGGGCAAAGGCTGTAAAATTTTTAAGCATAGTAAAACATAAACCACCAACTGAATGAATCATGCAATCTGATTCCTCCTCTTTTTCAGCCCCTAAACGCATCAAAAGGTTTTTATCACTTAATTCATCATGCAAGCTAATATGTACATGAAGACCAGAACCTGGAAGATTCTCAAAAGGCTTAGCGTCAAAAATTGGATTTTTACCATATTTATCAGCAGCTCGGGTAATAATATTTTTAAGATGCTCAAGATATTGCAATGAATTCTCAATGGTATCAGGTGCAAGCGCAACCTCATATTGGCATTCTGCAACCTCCCTATCTATGGAAAGCGTAGGGATTTCTAACCTAGTAAGGCCAAGTAGTATATTGGCCAAAAAACCGTTTTCATCTGGCCTCTTTTCAAATTTCGAATCAATATAAAATTCAATTTCGAAAGCAATTTTGACCTTAGCTTTGAAATCAGTAAGTATGGATTGTTCAGCCTTAAACATAATATATACATACCATCTCGAATTATCTTTAACAAACATAATTCGCCAATTTCTTGACAAATAGCTCTCTCTCTGCTAAACTGCCAATATTAAATTACCATTTGGTTATAGATTCATTTATTTGATATCTTTTTTCTAACAGTCACAAAATTCTTTTTCACAAGAATTTCTATCGTGACTTTATGGTGATTCTAAAGAATTTTTATCTAGGCGTTTTGCCAATCACTTTTTTAAATTTAATGCGATGAAAAATCAGAAAAGAGTGCCATTAGTGCATGATTTTTTCACGAAAATCAGAATTCTAATTTCTAACCGTACTGCCAAAGTAGTGGTCGAGGGAGAAGAAAATTTCTCATTCAAGATTCACGTGGCGACACGGAATCTTATAGATAATCCGTTAGGATTATCGGAGAAAAAGCACCACGATTTTCGGGGGCTTTTAAGGCTTTTAGACCTCCTCATAGAATCTGGAATGGCAGGTAGCGAAAGCTACGCCACACGACTGCTAATAGAAGGGCCATTATCCAAGGAGCATGATGCACCGGACGGTGGTCATTATAACCTTCACTTCTCAAAAACTGGCACAGGAAATCCATGGCCAACTAAGACTGTGAAAAACCACTTCAAAAAGTGGTGGGGATTACAGCAAGATTATGATTCCCATACAGTAATGTTGTGGGAGTTATAAGTTCGGCAGAGCTATAAGCCCCTTATGAACCAGAAAGATTGAAACCTACAAGTTTCAGTCTTTTTGGTTTTCTTATGCCTTTTTGCAGACAGAAAACTTAACTAACCCCATAAAAAAGGGCTGTAAAATCAAACTAATGATAACAGCCCTATATAAGTTGTTCAAAGTTGAATATTAATTTTGTTATATTTTAGAATTAGGCTAGGCAAACAAGTTAAATTTTTAGAAGTGTATATAAATACATGACTAAAAATTTATATGATGTTTAACGAAGCCTAAACTAAAATAGGAAGAAATTATGCAGCTTCTTCACCAACAATTTTATTTCTAGCAATCCAAGGCATCATATCACGAAGCTTCTTACCAGTTTTTTCAATTTGGTGAGCGTCAGATGCAGCTCTCCATTTTTTCAATTGAGGGAAACCAGCTTTAGCATCTTCAATATATTCTTTAGTGAAGTTGCCAGACTGAATGTTATCTAGGCACTCTTTCATGCGAGCTTTTACGCCAGCATCAATAACTTTAGGCCCAGTGTAGAAATCACCCCACTCTGCCGTGTTTGAAATTGAATAACGCATGTTAGACATACCACCTTCATACATAAGGTCTACGATAAGCTTAAGTTCATGCAAACATTCAAAATAAGCCATTTCCGCAGGATAACCAGCTTCAACCAAAGTTTCAAAACCAGCCTGAACAAGCGCCGTTGCACCTCCACAAAGAACTGCTTGCTCACCAAAAAGGTCAGTTTCACATTCATCTTTAAATGTAGTTTCAATAATACCAGAACGACCGCCACCAACTGCAGAAGCATAAGAAAGTGCAACATCTTTGGTGTTACCAGAAGCATCAGCCGCAATAGCGTATAGACATGGAACACCACCACCACGTTGGTACTCAGAACGAACTGTGTGCCCTGGGCCTTTAGGAGCAACCATGAAGATATTAGTTGTTTGATCAGGCTCAATTAAACCAAAATGAACGTTTAAACCATGAGCAAAAGCAAGGTAAGCACCAGCTTTAAGATTTGGCTTAATTTCTTCATTGAAGATATCAGCTTGATTTTCATCAGGAGCAAGAATCATAACAACATCAGCACCCTTAGTAACTTCAGCAGCCGTTCCAACTTTAAAGCCATCTTTCTCAGCTTGAGCGCGAGATTTTGAACCACTACGTAAACCAATTACTACATCTTTAACGCCACTATCTTTGATATTTTTTGCATGTGCATGACCTTGAGAACCATACCCAATAATCGCAACTTTCATGCCTTTAATTAATTCTTGATTTGCATCTGCATCATAAAAAACTTTCATTCTATTCTCCTAATTTTGGAATTGCGCTATTTTAATATGATTTTTCAAGCTCTCAGTCAATAGTTAGTTGGATCTTGGATCTGAAAATAAATTATAAAAACTTAACTTAGGTTAACACTTTGTTAACCTTTTTCCTTTATGCTTAATTTAGTTAAAATTTTAAATAAATTCAAAGATATCAACAAATAGATTGGGGAAATTAAAGATGGAAAATAAAAATAGTAAATCAGCATTACAAAAGGAAACCATTTTAAAAAGTTCAAATGACACACTTTTAAAAAATTCAGAAGATGAAAGTATCTTAGCGAACAGAGATAACAATGTGGTTGGTCGCCTCAATTACAAAACCGATTTAGATGGAAAAAAGATAGTAACTACAGATGATTACATTTATGAAAGAATAATTCATAATGACTCTAGCACCGCAAATATAATTGATGGAGGCAGTGGAATAGATACTGTTGATTATTCTGAAAACGAAGAAAAAATAACTGTGATAATGGAGCATAATTATGTGTTTGGGAAAATCCCTGGAAGTATACATGATAGAATTTATAATGTTGAAAATGTAATAGGAACTAATTTTGACGATTTAATTTTTGGAGATGGTCAAAACAACTTAATTAACGGTGGCGAAGGTAATGATGATTTAAGAGGTGGTGATGGCAACGACTCCCTAATAGGTGGAATTGGCAATGACTTTTTAAATGGACAGGATGGGCATGACAACCTTGATGGCGGCGAAGGTAATGATTTAATTAATGGCGGTGCAGGCAATGATTATATAGTTTCTAGCGAAGGAAATGACATATATATCGGTGGCACTGGAACGGATGTTTTAAATTTCAGTGAAACCAATGGAATAAATGTAAATTTTACAAACACAAACTTTGCATTCTCACAAATATTTTTTCAAGCCGATGGAGAATTAACACAAGAGACCTTTCTTGCAAGCGCTAATACAGCAATAGGTGATGGGGTTGACTATGTACAAGATGATTTTGAAGTCGTATTAGGTAGCAATTATAATGACACAATTATTGCCAATGGCCTTGTTGAGGTAATTAATAGCTTCGATGGAGATGATAAAATTCTTGTAGATGTAAATAGAGACTTTAATAGCGATGCAATAGAGATAAATTCATCCAATGGTAATGATAGTATTAAAATTATGGTAGGAGATACGCCTAGTAATGCATTCCTATTTGAGGATACGCCCGATATAGACTTTAACATTAACACTGGCGATGGAGATGATAAAATAATGACTGGAGTCTCTCATTTCAATTACAATATTGATATGGGAATTGGAAATGATTCATTAAATACGCTTGGAAATAACTGGAGCGGAGGAGTTGGTAAAACAATTAATGCCGACATGGGAGAAGGTGATGACTTTTTGGCACTTAATGTACTCATAGCGAATGATGACTTCAATATAGATATGGGAGAAGGTGATGATATTGTTCTTGTAAGAACAATAAATCAGGCACATGAACTTGGAAACTTAGATTTATACCTTGGGGAAGGTAATGATACTGTTATAATGGAGCATGAGTCACTTTTTGGCTCAGGCTCAGTTAGAATAATGGACTTTAACAGTGGTGAAGACATATTCGACTTTAGTGAGATTAGCAATGGAAGTTCAACAGCTGGAATTGCGAACCCAACTCAAAATTTTGATGACTTGATAATAAGTTACAATGAAAGTCAGAACATGACTACTATAGAATTCAGCTCTTATTCACATATAAATTTAAGTGATGTCATAGTAACTGATTTTATATATTTGGAAAATTTTGATAACTCTCAAAATATTTTAAATGCGGATGACTTTATATTCTAATCAAATAAATAATTATTAACTTTTCATATAGTCTGATCCACGAGCAATTGCCGTAACACCAGTTTTAGCAACTTCTTTAACACCTAGTGGCTGCATTAAACCAATAAATTTTTCAATTTTACTAGGCATATCCGTAAGTTCAAAAATGAATGATTCTGGTGTGGAATCAATAGTTTTTCCACCGAACCTATCAGCAAGCGCTTGTGCCGCAGCCCTATTCTCACCTTCACATATCACCTTTACTAATGCAACCGCACGTTCAATATGTGGAGATTCAAATGTCAAATCATGAACCTCATAAACAGGAACCAACCTATTCAGAAGCGCCATAATTTGATCAATAATAACAGGTGTTCCCTGAGTAACAATTGTTATGCGAGATATAGAACTATCTGAATCAACTTCAGAAACAGTTAAGGAATCAATATTATACCCTCTGCTTGTAAAAACACCGATTACACGCGAAAGCGCACCAGGCTCATTATCTAAAATTACTGAAAGCGTATGTGAAACAGGCTTTTCTGTATCTTCAATAATTTCGTAAACTGATAATTTTTTGTTCATTTTATTAATATATTATAAGTTTTGGTTCTAGGTTTTAGTTGTTTTTAAAAGAATTTCAAGAAAAATGAGTTTCATTAACCCATTGTTAACTTTTATATATTATGATTTATAAATACGGAGATTGAACATGACTAAGGATCCAGAAAATTTCAGAATGATAATAAGACTTGATAATGATGGAGGCTTATATGGATATGAATATCAAGAATATAGTGAAGAAGAACAAGCCTTTGTTACAGTAGAATCAATTGAAAAAAATAACGAAAATGAGTATATTCTAAAGTCTAATAACAATGGTAGGGAAAGCTCAAAGACCCTAAATGGCGGCGCTGAACAAGCAGTTGAGGAAATAAATAAACAATTTTCTGGCTATGCAAAAACTAGCTCTGGATATCAAAGGCTCCACAATGGTGAAATTGGTTTATACACACAAGATAAAGATGGAATTGTATTAAATAAAGTATCCTTAGGCGAATATATATCAACAACTAGGAGTATATTAGAAGCTGAGGGAATTAAGTTGCCTGAGTTAAGAAATAGCTACGAAATTAATATCAATAGAAATGATAATGGTGAAATAGACTTTATTGAAGTAGGACTAGCTACCAATGGAACTGTTAAGGACGTAACAACATACACCTTTAAAGAGATTGAAAGGCACAACCAAGATAACAGTTTTATGATTAAAAGAAATGGGTATTCACAAGATAAAGATGGAACAATAAGAAAATCTTCACAAAATCTTAACTACCCAATGGAAAATTTAGAAAAAGATCTTTTAAAATTAAATTACAGAGAAATAAACAGCCAACTTATGAAAGTACAAATTTACGACCCGAAATCTGATGGTAAAGTTAAAAATTTGGGAGATTTAATTAATGAAACCAATAAAATGCTCGAAGGTAAAGAGCCTATTAAGATAGGTTCAAATGACATGGGAGAAGCCATAGAAGGAATAAAAGCCAACGAGAGGGAAGTAGGCGACAATCAAAGCGCACTTGCCTTGATGGAAAGAAATAACACTAGTTTACTTCTTAGTTAGAACGAATAAACATCACACGACTTCCTTAACTGCAATTGCACTAGGAACAGTCTTACCACGCAACCCCATAGTTTTAAGTTCAATTTGAGAATCTTCAATTTGAAGTTTTGCTGATTGCTTATTGTTTAAAAGCTTTAATATATTAGAAGAAATTTTTTGCGGGGTGCAGCTTTCTTGAATTAGCTCTGGTATTACTTCTTTTTGAGCAGAGATATTAACTAGATTCACCAATTCAGTTTTAGCCATGAATTTAATAATTTTGTATGAAAGCGCATTAACTTTGTAGCAAATAACATGAGGGCATTTATAAGATGCGACCTCAAGCCCAACTGTTCCACTCTTAACTATCGCAGCGTTTGAAATTTGCAGAATTTTTTGCTTCTCATCACCATCAGAAATAATCGCTGTGTTTTTAGGAAATATGTTAATTGAAGGTTCAAGCTCACATTTCATATCTTCAGTAGTTAAAATGAAAATTTTTAGGTTTGGAGTTTGATAAGAAATTTCTTGTAATGCCTCAGCAAATATTGGCTTAAGCCTTGCAACCTCCCCTTTCCTACTACCTATTAAACAAGAAATCACGATATCATCCTTGGATAGTAAGTAGTTTTTTCTAAAATCACTTTTACCTTGTGAATCCAGAAAATCCATATCTTCGAAAATTGGATGGCCAACGAACTTTGTATCTAGACCTTCTTTTGTAAAATACGGAGGTTCCCATGGAAGTATGCAAAGAAGCTTATCAAAAATTTTGGCTGTTTTCTTAGCTCTTTTCTCTTTATACGCCCAAACTGTAGGAGCAACATAGTGAATTAACTTTCCTTTATAGCCTTTATTTTTAAGTTTTTTTGCTACACGGTAATTAAAACCTGGCGAATCTATGGTAAGAACTACATCAGGGTTAAAATGCAATATATCTTCAACTGTTTGATTTATTCTTTTAATAAGATTTGGAATATGAGGAAGAATTTCTAAAAAACCCATAAGTGAAATTTCTTGCATAGAGAAATTTGATATTAAGCCTTGCGCCGACATTTTATTGCCACCAATACCCTTCACTTTTATATCAGAATGTCCTTTTTTTAATTGGCTTAGAAATTTTGCGCCGATATTGTCGCCAGATTCTTCGCCAGCAATAATAAAAAGCTTACTTATCATTACTCACTACCATTTCCTAGCCTCAAATAATGAGTAGCTGAAATAGGAATCATGATTGTGTAAATCACGCCTACAAAAAGAATTGTTAACCAAGGTTCAATAATTAAAAGCGTTATACAAGCAGCACCAAACATTAAAAATAATGACACATAAGTTTTTCTAACTAGAACTTTTTTAAGTGAATAGGTAGGAATTCTTGATGCCATCAAAACTGCGATAAAAACAGTATATGCAATTAAAAACCATGGATTTTCAACTATTTTTAATAACCAAATTGGGATATTAACTTTATCCGCCGAAAATGATATCATCATTGGCCCTAGGCACATTAGCGCGCCAGCAGGAGAAGGGACACCTTTAAAAAACATTAATTTCCAATCCCTCGGATCATCATCTTCTTCTTCAAGATCAGTGTTAAAACGAGCAAGGCGAATTGCACAACAAACTGTAAAAAACAATACCCCTGCCCAACCAATTTTAGCTATTTCATTACTACTCCATAGATATAGTAAAAAAGCAGGAACAAAACCAAAATTTATAAAGTCTGAAAAGGAATCAAGATGTGCACCAAAAGTTGAAGATGCATTTAGTGCCCTAGCAAGTTTACCATCCACAGCATCAATTAGAGTGGCAATAAATATCATAGTTACTGCGGTTTCCCACTTTGAATCCAAAGCATAACGAATTGCAGAAACCCCGAAACAAATTCCTATCATAGTAACTAGACTAGGAAAAAGTTTTGTCAGATTAAACTCTTTAATTTTATTGACTTTGTTATCTGCCATAAATAAAATTTATTAAATTAAATTACTTGAGTAAATCTTTAGTATTAAATTTCTACTACCTCTTCAAGCTTTTTAGCTTTTGAATTTGTATCCGCGATTACAGTTTCACCTGAAAGAGTTCTTTGACCTACCGCAACGGCAGGAACAACACCCTTAGGAAGGTATATATCAACACGACTACCAAAACGAATGATACCAATTCTATCACCTTTGGCTAAATCCATGCCTTCCTCAACTTCACATTTAATACGCCTAGCAATTAAACCCGCAATTTGAACAACTACATATTGGTTGCCATCTTCACCCCTAACAACTAAAGAATTACGTTCATTTTCTTCTGAAGCTTTATCAAGCTCAGCAGAGAGAAATTTACCAGGTTGGTATACAATTTGCTCTAATTTACCTGCAACTGGAGTTCTATTAACATGAACATCTATCACGCTTAAAAAGACTGACACCCTATAACGCTCCTCATCAGAATCTAAGGTAAGTTCCGCAGGTGGTTTAACAATTGAAATGTCCGAAACGATACCATCCGCAGATGAAATAATTAGGTTTTGGCTTTGTGGCACATGTCTTTTAGGGTCACGAAAAAAGTATACACACCAAGCTGTTAATATATAACCAATAGCCCCTAAAACATCAGAAAGTGAATGTAGAAGTATTGAAACGATAAAGAATATTGCTATGAATATATACCCCTCCTTATGGATTGGATGAATATATTTTTTTAAAGTTTCTGGGTTCATTATATTTTACTTATTTTTGTTATTATTTTTTGATGAATATTTTCTATTGAATCATCAGCATTTATTACTTCAATTCTTTTAGGGTTTTTTTCAGCAATATCAAGAAAAGCTTTTCTAACTCTTTCATGAAACTCAAAACCCATAGACTCATAACGTGACTCACTATCATCATTTTCATCATCAAACCTTTTACCAGCCCTTGCAAGACCAGCCTTAGAATCAATGTCTAAAATAAAAGTCAAGTCGGGGGAAAAGTTGCCGATTGAACTTTTTTGAATATCATTAATAATTTTTAAATCAACATTATGACCATAACCCTGATAAGCTATTGTAGAGTCATAAAAACGGTCTGATATAACTGTTCGCCCTTTTTTAAGCGAGGGTTTAATTAAGGTTTCAACGTGATCTCTACGAGCAGCATAATGTAACAAAATTTCAGTTACACCATCCCACCTATTTGAATCTCCAGTAACTAGCAAAGATCGTATTTGTTCTGCACCATCTGTTCCCCCCGGTTCACGGGTTTGAATATACTCTACATTTTGAGCTTTAAGATATTCTGCAAGAAGTTTGATCTGCGTGCTTTTACCACAACCTTCGCCACCTTCAAATGTGATAAATTTTCCCTGCATATTAATATTGCTAACTAAATACCCACCATGTGCATAAGTTTATCAAAAAGCTTTCTAAAGTAACTAGCTTCATCAACATCATTAGCCGCATAAAGTGAGAATTGCGCACTGATTTTACCATTCTTCTTAATTATAAGAGTAGCTAAGTTAGTATCTTTCTGTATTGGCGCAGCCCAAGGCTCCTTGTAAGCTATTTCTATTTTGTAATCAGCTCGCTCATCTTTATCACGACTAACAATTAGCTCGACTGGAACATTTGAATATACTGGCACATGCGTTTCCTGACCTTGCCAAACTCTTACTTTATCTATTATTTCAAATTTATCAAATAGGCTAACAGTTTTATAATCTAAGAAGCCATGACGAAGTAACCTTTCAGCTTCAGAAAGCCTGCGACGCTCAGAATTTAGGCCATTCACAACTGCAACAAGTCTTTTACCATCTTGAACTGCGGAAACCGCAATACCATAGCCAGCGACTTCAGTATGCCCTGTTTTCAAACCATCAACTCCTAACCCCTCTTTATTCAAAAGACCATTACGGTTTTTTTGGGTGATTTTGTTATAAGTGAATTCTTTAATACTATAATAGCTGTAATATTCAGGAAAATCCTTGATAATTCTTCTGCTTAAAGTTGCGATATCTTTTGCAGTTGAATAATGATTA
Source organism: uncultured Rickettsiales bacterium (assembly GCA_964352365.1). GTDB lineage: Bacteria > Pseudomonadota > Alphaproteobacteria > Rickettsiales > UBA8987 > CAYGRX01. The sequence continues at coordinate 2,190 of CAYGRX010000007.1, read as the reverse complement.
TCATCAGGCCAGCCAGTTGCATTCATGAAGTTTGACCCTGATAAACCAATTCTTTCAGCCATATAGTTCATATCTTCCGCAAAAGCTTCTTCTGTCTTACTATGACCTTCAGCAAAAACAATACATGCATCATTCCCCGATTGAACAATAATTCCTTTTATAAGATCCTCCAACTCAACGTAAGAACCTTCCTTGACAAACATTTTCGAACCACCTTTTCGCCAAGCTGTTTCAGAAACTGGAAACTTACTCTGAAGAGTAAAATCTTCATTTTTTAATGAATCAAATAATAGGTAAGTAGTCATTAATTTAGTCATTGAAGAAGGGCCCATTTTTTCTTCTGCATTTTTTTCAAACAATATTGCCCCACTATTAAAGTCCATCAAAACAGCCTGCTTAGCGCCAGTTTGAAAATCAACTGAGAATGCTGGATTAGAAAATGATAGAATTAATAATACTAAGGCGAACTTAGTTTTTTTCTGAAACGATATAGGCATCCACGAAACCATTTTGTTTAATGTTATTTAAAGCTTCTTTTGCTGCGGACATATTTCCAAAGCCACCAAGCCTAACCCTGTAATACGACTTTCCATTTATATCTGCATCAAAAATTTTATTTTCAGCGAACTTACTAACTTTAGCTGAAACCTCAGAAGCCTTTGCAAGGCTATTCAAGGAAGCAACTTGAACATATAACGCTCCCTCATCAAAAACTTTAACTGGCTCAACAGCAGTTTTAGTGGACACGACCTCTGTGGATCTAACAAGCTTAGGCTTGTATCCAACCATTGATCTAGGAGTTGTAAAGTCTACTTTTTCTGATTTTACGATAGTTGTTGTTTTAGTTTCCGCTGGCTTAACAATTTCTTCTCTAATAACAATTTTTTCCACTATTTTAGAATTATATGAATTTTGAGAATTTGGCTCATCTATTATATTTGAAGATGTTACTTCTTCAACTGGGACAGATGCGACAACTACTTCTTCTACTATCTTCATTTCAGGAGTTTCCTCACCATAAGCAGCTTTAATTTTAGCATATTGCTCAGGTGTTGCAGAAATTTTCTCTAAGGCTTTCAAACTACCTTCCCTATCTAATTCAACTAAAACTTTAGCCATGCCTTTTGAATGGAACCCAAGTTTTTTTGCAGCCTTTTCAGATACATCAATTATTCTACCTTTAACAAATGGCCCTCTATCATTCACTCTAAGCTTTAGGCTATTGCCGTTTTCTAGGTTAGTTACAGTTACAATACTAGGCAAAGGTAATGTTTTATGAGCCGCTGTTAAATCACCTTTATCAAAAAGTTCGCCATTAGCTGTTAATTTATTGTGAAAACCATCACCATTTCCATACCACGATGCCATACCAATTTCAGCATATTTAGGGTTGATTGCGGGACTATATTGCTGACCTTCTATTGTGTAGGGCTTGCCAACTTTAAAATGCGGGTTTGTTTTTGGAGTGCACGATACAGCAACAAAAGCCGATCCAATTATAAGTGAAGAAATTATTTTTTTCATAACAAGCCTAAATTATATATTTAAAATTTTTTAAACAAATCTTCTACTTTAACTTATCAGCTAGCAAACCAATAGAAGTTGCAAAGTAAGATGATTTATTCCATTTCATAATATTTTTGTAGTTTTTATAAACAAGATAAACTTCTTTTTTAGCGCCATCATCTCCATCTGGGTCAATTAAAGATGCATCAATATCAACATCTGGCAAAGGAGTGCCATTAGAGTTTGTTACACCAAGGCTTTTCCAGAACGAGATGGGCTTAGTAAATTCTCTACCCCAATATTTATTGGGAATATTTTTACTTAACTTAACTCTTCTCCCCCATGTATAGTCATATTCCCAGCCAGTATTCTTAAGATAATTGGCAATTGAAGCAAAAACATCAGCTTTTGTACCCCAAATATCTTTTTTACCATCACCGTTATAATCAATCGCTCTAGTCAGGAAACTTGATGGCATAAATTGACATTGTCCCATTGCACCAGCCCAAGAACCTTTAAAGCTTTCAACTGTTACATGACCATCCTCAAGAATTCTCAAAGAATTTAGTAGTTCTTTTTCAAAAAATTCACGTCTTCTACCATCATATGCAAGTGACGCAAGAGCTTGTGGAATGTAAAAGCCGCCCATTCTTCTACCAAAGTCACTTTCAACAGCCCAAAGCG
>CAYGRX010000006.1:0-24017 GCA_964352365.1 uncultured Rickettsiales bacterium | reverse complement strand
TTTTAAGCGCTCTTGGTGATGTTGATGATAAGGTACAAGGTTTAAAAGCAGGCGGTGACGACTATATGGTAAAACCATTTTCTTTCACCGAATTAACCGCAAGATTAGAGGCTTTAGGCAGAAGAAATATTATAAATAACAACACTAATGTTGTTTTAGAAATTGATGATTTAAAACTTGATTTACTCTCAAGAAAGGTATCTCGCGGTGATGTTGAAATTGATTTACAATCTAGGGAATTTAAACTTTTAGAATATATCATGAACCATAAAGGCCAAGTTGTAACCAGAACAATGCTTTTAGAAAAAGTTTGGGATTATAATTTTGATCCACAAACAAATGTAATTGATGTTCATGTAAGTAGACTAAGAACAAAGATTGATAAAGGTTTCGATAAAAAAATCATCAAAACTGTGCGTGGCGCTGGTTATATAATTGAATAGTTTATTTGTTAATGGCATCTGACGGAAAAAGAAAATACTCAAGCTCTTCGAGCTTTAAAATGGCGGTTTTATTTTCTGTTCTATTAGGCATATCATCATCCATCTTAATATATTTCATTTATTCTTACGGACAAGGTGAGTATATCGGCAAGGATTTGGTGGCAATTCACGTTAGGACTTACGAGATGATTTTATTACTTGGAGTTTTGAGCATTAGCTCCATGAGCCTAGTAGTTATTATCAGCTTTTTAACAAGCAATTTTGTTGTAAAAAGAATTAATATTATCGGCTCCACAGCCCAGTCAATTATAAATACAGGCAATTTATCCAGAAGGATAGATATTGATACAACTTGGGATGATTTGAGCAACCTCTCCGAGATATTAAACACTTTATTTGATAGAATCGAAACTTCAATGGAGGATGTAAGGCGAGTTTCCGACAATATAGCGCATGACCTAAAAACCCCACTAACCAGATTAAGAAATAACCTCGAAACCCTAAAAAAGAAAAAGTCATTAGAGGAAGAAGATATAGACAAAATGATAGATGAGGCCGACCAACTATTACAAACATTTGGAGCACTTTTAAGAATCACTAACATAGAAAAAGGTAAACGCCATAGTGAATTTAGAAAGGTAGATTTAAAAGAAATAATTAATGATGTTACAGAGTTATACGAGCCAATCGCAGAAGATAAAAATGTTAAAATCAAAAGCAATTTAGAGGAAATTAAATTTGAAGGTGATAAAGATTTACTTTTTCAGGCAATTGCAAATATTTTAGATAATGCCGTAAAATTCAGTAAGAATAACACTGAAATAATCATCACCTTAAAAAGAATTAAAAAAGAAATTTTGATTAAGATTTCTGATGGCGGAAACGGAATAAGCTTAGATGATAAGAAGAGAATTTTTGAAAGGTTCTACAGAGCAGACCAAAGCAGAAATTCTGAAGGTAGTGGCTTAGGACTAAGCTTAGTTTATGCAATTATTAAATTACATAAAGGCAGTATTGAAGTTACTGACTCCATCACTGGTGGGTCAGAATTTATTATTATATTTTAGTTATTTAATAAAAATAGTTAAAGTTAAAGTGTTACTGAATGAGGTTATAGGATATATAAAATGAAATCTGCAATAATAGGATCAGGCATTTCAGGGCTGGGAATAGCATATCTATTAAATGAAGCTGGCCATGATATAACAATTTTTGAGAAGAATGATTATATTGGTGGGCATAGCAGAACGGTCAATATAAAAACTGAAGGAAAGGATATTGGTGTTGATACTGGATTCATAGTATTTAACTATAAAAACTACCCTCACCTATCAAAACTTTTTGAACATATTGGTGTTGATATTGCAGAAAGCAATATGTCTTTCGGGGTTAGTATCTCAGATAACTGGCTAGAATATGGCACGCAAGAATTATCAAATATAATCGCGCAAAAGCGAAACTTATTAAGGCCGAAATTCTGGAAAATGCTGAAAGATATTATGTATTTTAATAAGAATGCAAAAAAATACATTGAAAGCGAGAAAAGCTTAGGCGAGGCATTAGATGAAATGAAAATGGGTGAATGGTTTAGAAAATATTATTTACTTGCAATGGGTGGTGCAATTTGGAGCACCCCCAGCAATGGAATGAATGATTTTCCTGCAAAAACTTTTATCAGGTTTTTTGATAATCATGGCCTGCTAAGTGTAAATGATCAACCACAATGGCATACGGTTATTGGCGGCAGCAAAAAATATGTGGCTAAGATAACTGAAAAATTTATTAAAAAGATAAAATTAAATTGCGGAGCTGAATCTATAAAGCGGGAGGGAGGAAAGGTCACTTTAACAGATAGTAATGGTAAGGTTCATAAATTCGACCAAGTGGTTTTTGCATGCCACTCAAACCAAGCATTAGAAATTTTAAAAGATGCATCTATAGAGGAAAAATCTATTATAGGTGCGTTTGATTACCAGCCAAATAAAATGATTTTACATAAAGATGATAGTTTCATGCCGAAAAACAAAAATTGTTGGTCTAGCTGGATTTATTTAAGTGACGACAAGGAAGATGAAAGTAACAATGTATCATTAACTTATTGGATGAATAATTTACAACCACTTGATACGCAAGAGCCGATTTTAGTTACTCTCAACCCCTCAAAGAGACCCGCAGAAGATAAAATCTTTGATGAATATATTTTTGAACATCCAGTTTTTAACAAAAAAGCAATTGATTGCCAATCCCGAATATCTGAGATTCAGGGCGTTAACAACACTTGGTTTTGCGGTGCCTATTTAAGGTATGGTTTCCACGAAGATGGGCTTCTAAGCGCTGTAAATGTGGCAAAAAAAATGGGGCTAGAAATACCTTGGGAATAGTCACGCACAAAAAATTTGAGAAACAGGCAAATATCTTTTTTTCAAAGGTTATGCATAAAAGATATTTGCCAAAGGTTAATGCTTTTAATTACGGGGTTTACTACCTTCATTTTCCACTATCAAAAATTGATGACTTACCTATTGCCAAAAACAAATTTGCCTGTTTAAGCTTTTACGAAAAAGATCATGGATATAAGGATGGCAGACCATTAAAGGACTGGGCAGAAGATATTCTAACTATTAACAACATAAAATTTGAAGGTGAAGTTACCCTAGTTTGCTTACCAAGAGTGCTAGGCTATGTTTTCAACCCCGTTAGCTTTTATTTTTGCCATAATTTGGATGGTGAATTAAAGCATGTAATATGCGAAGTAAATAACACTTTTGGCGAAACTCACACATATATTTGCACAAAAGATGATGACTCTAATATTAGCGAAACTGACATTTTGAAAACGAAAAAGATGTTTCATGTATCACCCTTTCTTGAAAGAGATGGTTATTATAAATTTCGCTTTAGCGAAAAAGGTAATAGCTTAGGAATCTGGATTGATTATTATAACGATAATGATGAAATAGTTTTAGTGACCTCACTCATAGGAAAATTGGAAGAGATGAATAGTAAGTCTCTAGCAAAGGCATTCTGGAGATATCCATTAGTAACATTAAAAACCATATTTCTAATACACTGGCAGGCGATAAAACTAGTTGCCAAGAAGATTAAATATGTACCAAAACCAAACCAGTTAGAAAAGAAAATATCAAAAACTAATAAATAACAAAAATTTAATTTTTAGTTAACTATTAGTTAAGTCATAAAGCTGTATGTATAAACAATTATTGGAAATTATTTATGTTCGACAAGACCGCATTTGAAACTTTTTTAAAATCACTAGAGGGCACTGAATATGGATCGTTAGAAGTGACTTCACCTGACGGCAAAAAATATAAATTTGAAGGACACAAAAAAGGCGTTGAAGCTGATATAGAAATCAAATCATATAGCGTAATCACAAGTTTAATTGCAAAAGGTGATATCGGCTTCACAGAAGATTACAGGGACGGAAAATGGGAAACTAACCACCTCCCCTCTCTATTCTATTTTGCCATGCAAAATGAAGAGTCTTTAAACAACTATATTCATGGTACAAACTTCTTCAAAGTGGTTGCTAATATTGTTTATTTTTTCAGAAGAAACCACTTGAAGGGAAGCAAAAGAAATATCAGCGCCCATTATGATTTAGGAAATGATTTTTATAAGTTATGGCTTGACCCAAGCATGACATACTCATCTGCAATATATGATAATAAAAGCCAAAATCTAACACTGGCACAAAATAATAAATATGACAGAATTTTGGATAAGATAGGTGATAAGTCTAGCAATATATTAGAAGTTGGTTGCGGCTGGGGCGGCTTTGCTGAAAGGGCTATCAGCAAAAGAAATCACAATATTAAAGGCATCACCCTCTCTAATCAACAACATTCATATGCTATAAATAGATTAAAGGCTTACGGCACTGGAGCAAATATTGTCTTAGAGGATTATAGGCTTCAAGAAGGAAAGTTTGATAATATAGTATCAATAGAGATGTTTGAAGCAGTAGGGGAAAAATTTTGGCCAGTCTATTTTTCAAAATTATCTAGCTTGCTAAAAACTAAAGGAAAAGCAGTAATTCAAACAATTACAATTGATGATAAACTTTTTGATTCTTACAAAAAAGGTGGGGATTTAATCCGTAGCTTTGTTTTCCCAGGTGGGATGCTACCTTCAGAAGAAAGGTTTAAGTTTGAAAGTGAAAAAGCTGGACTAAGATTAAATGAAAGCTTTAAGTTCGGCAATGATTACGCACTCACACTCAACCAATGGCTTAAAAATTTTGATCGAAAGATTGATGACGTTAAAGCATTAGGCTTTGATGAAAAATTCATAAGGATTTGGAGAGTATATCTTGCCTCTTGCATAGCAAGCTTTTCAATTGGCAGGACTGACGTTGTTCAGTTCGAGGTAGAGCATGCGTAACTCAATTATACTATTCGCAGCTTTTAATATTTTGTTAGTATTTAGCCTTGAAGTTAACGCTAATAATGAAAAAGTAGCGCGAGATTACTATATAAAAAATGCTGAGAGGGTTGGCCAAAAAGCTAAGCTTAGTTATTTAATTTGGGATGTGTATTACTCAGAGCTTTTTGCAGAAAATGGAAAGTTTGACAGAGTTAAACCTTTTTCAATTAAACTGGAATATTTACGTGGAGCTGATGCGCAGAAAATTGCTAATATTTCAATTGATGAAATTAGATCGCAGGGCTTTCGTGATTCCAGTAAGTTAAGCCAATGGAAAGAAATATTAGCCAAGAATTTACCAGATGTTAAAGAGAATGATTCTATTGAAGGAATTTCGGCAAATGGCAGATTAATATTCATCTATAACGGCGAGAAATTTAGTGAGATAAAAGATGAGCAATTAACTAAAAAGTTTTTTGACATTTGGCTTAGCGAAAAAACTAGTGAACAAAGATTAAGAAAAAAACTCCTAGGAGAAATCTAGCTTGAAAAAATCTAGCAACATAACTGTTTTCGATTTGATTATTTACGGGTTAGTTGCCTTGCCAATGGCTTTTTCTGGAATACCTTTATATTTGCATGCGCCAGATTTTTATGCAGGAACTTTAGGGATATCGCTAACTAAAGTAGGTATAATACTTTTAGCACTAAGATTCATTGATGCAATTCAAGACCCAATAATAGGCAAAGTAAGTGATAAACTTAGAAAGCATAGGTTAAAATTAGTTGCGTTCGGAATTGGCATGTTATCAAGTGGCTTTTTCATGTTATTCAACCCATTAGTTAGTGACGAGTTTGTTTTATTAATTTGGTTTGGCGTGAGTATATTTATTGCTACCACTGGGTTCAGCATTGCTCAAATTAACATTAATACAATTGGTGGAATTTGGAGTGATAATTATGATGAAAAAACTAAAATTTCTACTTTTAGAGAAGGCCTAGGGCTAATTGGTTTAATTGTTGCAGCCGCCCTACCCTCTATTTTAACAAATATTTACAATAATGAAGATGCATTTCAAAAATATGCAATTTTTATGATATTTATATCATTGGTAACTACTTCTATCTTTCTAATATTCACAAATTACAAAGAAACAAATAGTAATGGCGAAGTTACTAGTTGGGCGAATATTCTAGAGGCGATAAAAGAAAATAAGAGGTTTTTCTTAACCTATTTTATAAGTATTGTAGCATCCTCAATTCCCGCGGTTTTAGTTATATTTTTTATAAGGGACAAACTTAATCTAGAAGAAAATATTGGCCTATTTTTAGCGGTATATTTTTTATCTGGCGCCGCATCTATGCCTGCATGGAACAAAGTTGCAAAGGGCAATAAAAAATTAAAAGCATGGAGATTGTCGATGATAATAGCCATAACAACATTTGGCTGGGCATTTTTTTTAGAGGAAGGTGATTTTTATCAATTTTTAATTATATGCATCGCATCTGGCTTTGCATTTGGAGCTGAGCTTGCATTGCCACCAGCAATATTAGCAGACAATTTAAGTGAAGGATCTGAAAGCACTGAATATTCTGTTCTGGGTTTTTTGTTAAAATTTGGATTAGCAGTCGCAACAGGACTAATGTTACCTGCATTAGATTTTTTTGGCTTTGAAACAAAAAATAATAACAGTGAAGAAGCTTTAGTTGCGTTGAGCGTATTTTACGCATTAGTGCCCTGCGCAATTAAATTTATCGCAATGATTTTGATATTAAACTTAGAAAAACAACAAGGTATAACCAAAGGATTTAAGCATGAGAAGAATATTAATAGTAATGACATTAATTATGTCGCTAACTAATTGCACAGGTAGAAACTTGGAACATTACAAAGGCTCTAAGCCCAAGTTAGATATTAAAGAATATTTTACTGGCCCAATTAAAGCTTGGGGAATAGTGCAAGATAGGAAGGGTAATGTCATACGAAAATTTGACGTTGACATGGTTGGAACTTGGGATGGTGACAACGGAACATTAGATGAAGATTTTAGATATTATGATGGTGAAACACAAAAGAGAATTTGGAAAATAACCAAGCTTTCAGATGGCAAATATGCTGGAACCGCAGGCGATATATTAGATAAGGCAAACGGTGCACAGGAAGGAAATGCAGTAAATTGGAGCTATGTAATGGATTTACCTGTTGGGGAAGATACTTATAGATTAAAATTTGATGACTGGATGTGGTTAATGAATGATGGCGTTTTAATCAATAGGTCTTATATGAAGAAATTTGGATTCACAGTGGCAGAGCTTACAATCTTCATGCAAAAACAAAATATAAGCAAAAAGGGGAAATAGTTTCGATGAATAGTTTTAAAGATAAAAACGTTTGGGTTATTGGAGCAAGTAGTGGCATAGGAGCTGACTTATGCAGAGAACTGGCAAAACAAGGTGCAAACTTGATACTTTCTGCAAGAAATGAAGATAAGCTAAAGGAAGTTAAAGAAACATTAAGTGAAGGCAATCATAATGTTTTCAAACTAGATGTTACGGAAATAAAAAATGTAGAGAAAACTACAAAGGCAATTTTTGCTTCTTATGGTACAATTGATAGTATCATTTTTATGGCAGCAACTTATTCATCCGAAAAGCCTAACAAGCAAAGTATAGAAGTTATAAATAAGATTGTTGATGTAAATTTGAAGGGCGCAATTAATGTAGTATTTTATAGCTTGCCATTGCTAAAGAAACAAAAAGAAAGTCAGCTAGTAATTTGCGGAAGTGTTGCTGGATATCGTGGACTACCAAATGGCCAACCATATTGCGCAACAAAAGCAGCATTAATTAATTACACTGAAAGCCTAAGAATGGAAAATATTGATGATGGAGTAGATGTAAGATTGATATCCCCCGGCTTTGTAAAGACCGATCTCACAGATAAAAATGACTTTAAGATGCCATTCATAATTGAATCTGAAGATGCGGCAAAAAGAATTGTGAAAGGCTTAAAATCAAATAGTTTTGAGATCCACTTCCCGAAACGCTTCACTTTAATGCTAAAATTTTTACAACTTTTCCCTAACTGGCTTTATTTAAAAACTGTAAAAAACATAAGGTAATATAATGTTAGAAACTTTTGATAATAATTTAAACATAGTAATTTTCGGCTCTCACGGTGGTATTGGCGAAGCATTAGTGAACCATTTTCATAATAATGAAAAAGTATCAAAAATTTATTCATTTTCAAGAAGTAAGACTAGCTTTTCAAGTAACAAAATTATTGAAAATAAAATTGATATTACCGATGAAAACTCCGTTAAGTATGCCTCAGAAAAAATAGCGAAAAATGATAAAATTGATATTATAATCATAGCAACTGGCATTCTGCATGATGATAAGGGCCTAACTCCAGAAAAAAGTCTGCGTGATATTAATGTAGAAAATATGGTTAATTCTTACAAGGTCAATACTGTTGGGCCAGCCCTAATTGCTAAGCACTTTATCCCACTATTAAATAGAGATAGGAAAACTATTTTTAGTGCAATTTCTGCTAGAGTAAGTAGCATTTCAGACAATCATTTAGGAGGATGGTACGCTTACAGGGCATCAAAAACAGCGTTAAACCAAATATTAAAAACAGTTTCAATTGAAGCAGGTAGAAAATTTAAACAAACATGCGTTATCGGCTTGCACCCTGGCACTGTTGATACTGGCTTATCTGAACCTTTTAAAGCAAATGTTTCATCAGATAAATTATTTACTAGTGAATTTGCATCAGAATGCTTGATAAATGTTCTAGATAAAGTTGAACCAAAAGATGGTGGAAAACTTTTTGATTGGGAAGGGAAAACTATAGACTACTAAACAATTTTACATTTAATTACAGATATATATATGAAATATTTAATAACAGGCGGGACAGGTTTTATCGGTAAAAAATTATGCTCCCACCTACTCAGCAAGAACAATAAAATAATTGTTTTAACTAGAGATAAGTTAAAAGCCAGAAAAGCTTTAGGAAATAATATCGAGCTGATAGAAGATGTTTCAGAAATTGATTTGAAAGATAAAATTGATGTTATTATAAACCTAGCGGGTGAGAATATTGCTCAAAAAAGATGGACTGATGAACAAAAAAAGCGTCTGATTGAAAGCAGAATATCAATTACTAGAAGCATAATTAATTTACTCAAAAATTTACAACATAAGCCAAAACATTTTATTAGTGCATCTGCTATTGGATTTTATGGAAGTCAGGGAGATGAAATATTAACAGAAAATTCCAAACCAATTAATGAATTCACTAATGAATTATGTATAAAATGGGAAAATGAAGCAAAAAAAGCTGAAAAACTTAAAATTATAACCAGCATAATAAGGCTTGGCGTAGTTTTGGGTAAAAAAGGAGGTACAATTGAAAGAATGATATTACCTTTTAAACTTGGTGGCGGTGGAAAAATTGGAAGAGGAGAACAATATTTTTCATGGATACATATAGATGACTTAATTAGGGGCATAGATTTTATAATTTTAAAAAAACTAGCTGGAATATATAACTTTACATCACCAAATCCAGTAACTAGCGCAGAATTTACTAAGTGTTTGGCAGACTCATTAAACCGCCCTCACCTATTTCCCATGCCAGCAATTATTGTGAAAGCTCTGTTCGGCGAAATGGGAGAGACACTTTTATTAAATGGCCAAAGAGTTGTTCCAAAGAAAATAACTGATAAAGGTTTTGACTTTAAGTATCCAAATATCCACAATGCCTTAAATGAAATTACTAATTAAATAACGAGAATTTATGGAAGCTTGCTCAATTGACAATAAAACTTGCACACCTTGCCAGGGTGGCGTATCTGCCCTAACCGAGGCTGAGGCTAAAAAATTTAGAGATAAAAATACACCTAAATGGAATATTATTGAAAGCGCAAAGAAAATTCAAAGAAAATTTGAGTTTAAAAATTTTGTTGAAGCATTAGATTTTGTAAACAAAGTTGGTGAAAAAGCTGAAGTAGAAGGCCACCACCCCGATTTAGAATTTGGCTGGGGTTATGCAACCATAACAATTCAAACCCATAAAATTAATGGGTTGCACGAAAATGACTTCATTTTAGCAGCAAAAATAGACAAAATATAAAGCTCATTTTTATTTATGGTATCAACCAGCAAAAATTATTTTTACCATTTTTATCAAAAGTTATTTTAGCCCTAACATGTTGCTTATGATTTATATGAAGAAATTCAACCTCATAAAATTTACATGATATCACAGCAAAATTTTCATAAGCGAAGTTAATCTCTTCATCTGTTATATCTCTAGAATCTAAATTTTTAGGCTTGCTGTCAGTATTTATCGATGACTCCGAGCTTTGAGGTAAAATATTCATATAAGTTTTTTTACAATATCTTTTTGTGTTTTCCCACCTCTTCTCTGATATCTTATCTTTTGAATATATGCTTGCCTTAGCTTTAAACCTTAGTTGAATTCTGGAATCTTTATCATAAAATAGCAGACTAACATTTCCATTTTTTTCTATAGCCTTAATTTTAGGGGACCTTAAATCAGTATGGAATATAACCAGCTTTTCATCATATATAAAATCTCTTAAAGCCAACGTTCTAACTTCTGGCAAGTTATCCTCAGATATATTGGATAATGCAACTAACCTATATGCGTGATCCCTATCTTTGCATGCCTTGGAAATTGAGTTTTCAACATAATTTTCTATATCTTTCTGTTTTTTAAATCTCATTTAATACATCTCTTTTAAAGGTACAATTTATGACTATATATTTAAATTATTTAGTGGAGAATTCTATGATAACAATATACCCATATGAAAAACTCGGCCATGCAAATCATGGGTGGTTAAATGCACATCACCATTTTAGTTTTGCGAGTTATTACAACCCCGAACGTATGGCCTTTGGTAAAATTAGAGTGATTAATGATGATATTATTAAGCCCAATTCTGGCTTCCCTTCCCATCCGCATAGTGATATGGAGATTATAACTTACGTTAGAAGTGGAGCTATTACCCACAAAGATAACCAAGGTAATGAAGGTAGAACTGAAGCCGGTGATGTTCAAGTTATGAGTGCTGGCACTGGGATATTTCACTCCGAATATAACAATGAAAATGAAGACACTAATATATATCAAATTTGGATTGAGCCAGATAAATTAGGCGTTAAACCTAAGTGGGACACAGCGAGCTTCCCGAAAGAAGTTTCAAATAACAAGCTATCTTTACTCGTTTCAAATGATGATGGGGCTGCTTTGCAGATTAACCAGAATGTAAAGATTTATGCGGGAAAACTATCTAAAGGTGGCTCTATTAATCATAAAATAGAAAATCAGGCATATATTCTTGCATCAGAAGGAGAATTTGAGATTAATGGTAATTTAATGAAAAAAGGTGATGGAGCAGAAGTTTCTTTGCTTTCATCTATAAATATAATTGCGACAACAGATTGTGAAATCTTAGTAATTGACTTGCCAGAAGGAAAATAAATATTTAGAAATTACCGCCCTCACATTCAACCCGTGGTTTTATACCCATCTTGTAGGCATAATTGTCTAAAACATGGTTTATTTCATCAACAACCATTTTTGCATCATCTTTACCTTTTACGATGTAGCTATCTGCACCCTTGGTTATTGCATTCCTGATAACATCTTCATCTTCAATTCCACTCATAATTATTACCGGAATTTTTGAGCAACAATCTTTAAAGGCCTGCAAAGTATATATTCCTCGCGAATCATTGAGATTCAAATCTAGCAGAACAAGGTCATATTGTATATCCTCACGCTCAATCTCACTAATGGCAGAACCTAAAAAAGTAACATTATAAACACTATGAGGCCTATCAAAATGAGCAGCTAGAATTGCAATACAAAGCCTAGCATCAAGCTCATTATCCTCAACAAGTAAAATATTTAACTTTTTTGACATAAAAACCCATATAATAAATTGCTATATCATGGATACTTAAGCAAGTTATCAACCCTTAGTTTAAATTACTATAAAATCTTTTATTACTTTTGTCATTAAAAATTCCAGTAGTTTAAATTTTTTTATTAAATATTTGTAATAAATATAGGAGATAAATATAATATTTATGTTTATTAGCCGTATTTAAGTGAAAGCACTGAAATGATGGCAATTAGGCGATAAAAAACATTGAATATGCATTATTTTTAAAATTCACCTTGAAATACAGAAAAACTTATATATTTTCACCGTACTTTCCGTTCTTAAAGGCCCCTTCGTCTAACGGTTAGGACACCGCCCTTTCACGGCGGCAATACGGGTTCGAATCCCGTAGGGGTCACCAAGACATCATTTTATCCTTATATTTCAATAACTTAAGCAAAAACTAGATACCATCACCCGATGGTTCTCGAATGTCTGCTAATGCGCTTTGCTAATGTTTTTTTTATTCATAGAGTTAGACCTTATAAAAGAGTTATATTCTTTATAAGCAAGCCGAAAGTATTATTTGAAAAGAAAACTTTCTGTTGTGAATAAGATAAAATATAATGGATTTGCTGCAATCTGGTATTATGTCTAAAATGCGTTGTCGGTAGCTTTAATAATCATGGAAAACAATAAGGTATTCATGTCTAAAAAAGAAGAAAACAGAAACTTTATTAAAGCATCAGACTTTTTGAAAGGAAGGAGACCTGAAAAATATTCAGATTCTGAAGTTATTGAAGAGCCTCAAATTAATAGAAGTATCTTAGAGTATCATCTTGAAACACTAGTTGCTCACAATGGAGAAAAGGATTTTGAATACTTTGCAAAAAGACTCTTGGAAAATGAAGTCTGCACTAACCTTATAACACAAACAGGACCTACTGCGGGAGGAGATGGAAAGACGGATACGGAGACCTATCCTGTAGCTGATGATATATCTTTACGTTGGTACTTGGGTGAAGCAGGAGGAAAAGAACGCTGGGCTGTAGCTATAAGCATTCAAAAGACTTGGAAGGTTAAACTCAAGGGCGATATAGAATCTATATTATCTACCAAGAGAGCCTACACAAAAATAATCTTCGTAACCAACCAGCTTATTAGTTCTAAGAACCAACATAAAGCACAAGACGAGCTTACTAAGAAATACGGCATAGAAATTGTAATCTTTTCTCGCCTTTGGATAGTAGAGAAAGTCATTACCAATAACTATTATGATATAGTAGTAGACAACTTAACTTCAATGAAAGGAGTTGAATTCAAAAAATCAAAAAAGATAGGTCCTAAAGATTCGAGTCGAGAAATTGAATTAGAGAATCTTGAGAAAGAAATTAGTGACACATCTAACAATTCAGCATTCAGTCACCAACTAGCAGAAGATTGTCTAAGGTACGCTCTTGTTGCTAGCGAATTAGAACGCCCTATAGACAAAGTAGAAAGTTACTTTTTACGGGCTATTAGAATAGCTAAGAATATTGGTGACAAACGCCAACTACTGAGATTTTACTACAAGAAAGCTTGGGCTTGCTTCTTTGTATACGATGACGTTGAAGGTCTTAGTGATACATACGATGATGTTGAGAATTTAGCTCTAGAAAGCACCGATATGGCTGATATTGAACTAATTAGTAATTTATTTAATGTCCTGATAGGAGCTATTAGATTCGAGCAGATAACTATTGAAGAAGCCAAGATAGATACTAGAGCTAAAAAACTAGAAGATAAGTTGCTAGAGGTTTCAAAAATAGAAAGCTTACCAAATAATGTACATACAGCGAAGACTCAATTATGCATACATAAGTTAGCATTAATTAGCCTCTATAATAAAACATCTGAAATAGATGATGTACTATCTGAACTTACCAAAATATTTGAAGACTCAAGCCAATTAGGCTCATATGCGTTTGAGTCATATGCACAAATAGTTATTGAGCTAGGAGAGTTTATTGGAACAAGCCCAGCATACGAAAATTTATTTGATGTAATACATACAAAGCTATCTCAAAGGAAAAGCGAAGTTGCAATTGGAAATCTCTTTACTGAAAGAGGCATGCAACAACTGAAAGCTGGTAATCATTATGAAGCTATTAAATGGTTTGGCAAGGCACAATCACACTTAATAAAAGATGAGCATAGAGCTGATTTAATTAGGTGTTTATTGGGATGCGGAGCTGCATATGGTTCTGTGGGTTTACTTTGGGCTGCTCGCTCAAATATATTAGCTGCATTATCATTTGGCCTTAGAGAATTTCATGAGTCTGGAGTTATGTATTATTCAGCTGCCATGGCTGCAAAAGAGTTAGCTCGAATTGAGTTGCAGTTAGGTAGGATACCACACGTCTTAGCATCCTTATCAATAGTCAATTTCACTTACTCTAATATTAAGCCTAGTGAAGAGATAGGCGATATTTATCAAAGTTTTTGCATGCATTTTGATATAAACCTAGCATTTTTATTGCTTAGATTAAATTTTGAACAACTAACCTTAGTTAGAAAGTTGCCATATATTCTAGAGAATGAAATGTTGTTCTGCTCAACTTGCTCCACGATATTTGCCTTAGGTTCTTTAGATAAATTAAGAGATGAGAAGTACTTCGGAGCAGACTCTACTGACAGTGATATAGAAGGATATTTCGATACCTTGTTATCACAGGAAGATTCTCAAGCACCAATTGCTACACCTGATTTATTAACTAGTGAAAAATTAGCCTTTAAAACCAATATTTTAGGCTGTACGATTACCTTTGAGGTAGAATCATCTCCAAAATCAATATTGATTGCGGAGACACTTCTATCGGCAATTGAATCGTTCCTTGCCACTAGCCTAGAAAATGAGGTTATGCCTCATTCGCAAGAAGTCGTTATTAAAGTGAAGCCTTCTTCCAGCGAAAAAGATATACAAATTATACCAGATAGTGCAATGCCAGAAATCTCAGTAACATATCCTGAAAATTTTGCTTTAGATTCAAAAGAGCTGTATGCGAGTTTTTCTGATAGCCAAAGCTATTTTATAGCAGTTCTTCTACCCAAAATAGCTATATTCAGAAATCTTGAGAAATATATGTCAAAATTGGCAAATGATGAAAATGTTTTCGGAAGGGCTTTAATATTTTCTGACTCAATAACAGTAAGTAATAATGTCTTTGGAGATTTGGAATGGCTTAAGTTTAACTACTGGACGGATAAGATTGGAGCAGAACCATTCAAGGTTCTTCGTAGTGAGCAATGGCAGAAGAAAGAATATGATTTAGAAGAAGTGAAGGATAAAATAAAAATAGGGAGCGGAGAAATACCACCTGAGCTATTTGATACTAAGAACTTGAAGCATACTGATAGGAAAGTAATCTCTTTAATAAATATAGCATTATGGGATAAAGCGGAGTGGAGCGGGACATTTTTTATGCATTATGAAAAACATGCATACCCTCCAGCATTAGGAATAATGTTTAAAGATGAAGAAGCTGCCAGAGCTATATTTACCGAATGGAGAAAGAGGTTAGGAGAAGATGACAGCCAAGACCAGATTAGAATAAGCATTATAAAAGGCGTTGATAAAGAAGAACCTTATAATTACAAAGTTAATATCGGCTCAAACCTTGATTTAATTGAACAAGATTCCAGCAAACGTATAATTATACCAAGCCGAATAAATATAATGCGCCCTACTACATCACACCATCTAAATGTATTTTTTGAAGGCTGCAATAAGCACAATGAGTTCTATTTAATGCCAGCCATCTATGTTGAAAAAGATAAAGAACCTAAACTCTTGGAGGAGCTATCTATTCTAAAGCACAAAATTATTGTGAGGCAAGCTTGGGAAATTAGTGAGAATGACCAAGATATTTTTGCTCTATCTCCAGATGACAACCCAATAATTCCAGATGAAGAAACCGATGCACCTGTTATAAAAGCTCTTGAGAGAATTAGAAGTTTTAAAAAGTAAAATATCCGAGAAGAAATTATAAATACAATTACGGCTAATTAAAAACCTTGATATTACATAAGGTTATTTTAATACCCGCTATAAGAATGACTTTGTTACCGAATGTTCTATAATAAAACAGTTGTTGATATTCATCATAATCTCCCTTGCCCCATTTTCATTCTTGCTAGGTAATGTCCAAGTTAATAAATTTCGGTATTGCACAATTGAAAAAACATCATTATCTTACGAAGCGTGACGGATTATATTTTGCAGTAATCCCTGTTCCAAAGAAATTACAAATATCATCGAGTAAGCAGATATGGAGATCCCTCCATGCTAACTCCTATGGTGATGCTGTGATTAATTTGAATAAGGAGGTTGCTAGAGTCATGAACTATTTTGAATTACTAAAACATCACGAAGATGTACTCATGCTTGAAGCTCGTCACTTTGAGATGATCTCTGACAAGTGCAAAGCAGAAGCCCTACAGAAAGATCAAGAGCGTCGCATAAAGCATTTTGATAATGATGAATCTCTGCATCTATATGAATGGCAGAAGCAACGAGATTTGGATAGCTTGAGTGTTTACAAAACCTGTTTAGCCACTGGCAATTACAAAAAAGTTACTCACCTAGTTGAAAAGAATTTGGCATCATCTGGCATATTTTGGCAAAGGCGAGATATGATATTCAAACAGCTTTGTATGGAAGTTTTAAAGAAGCTTATCCAAGCATATAAGATGATAGCTGAGCGATATGAGGGTGAATGGCAAGACATGCCTTATGAAGCCCCAAAACCAGCTTATGTTGCACCTGCAAGACCTGTATATAATCAAGTTGAAGCACCTAAAGTTGAGCATCATGTCGAGCAGAAGAGAGTCTCTATAACAAAGCCCCAAGCTATACCGCAAGCAGCACCTTTAGCACCTATGCTAATGCTGGGCGAGCTTATAAAGCAGTTTAATGAATCACCAGAAATAACTCAAAAAAGCAAAGCTGTTAGAGTTAAATATGGATCGTATCAAGCGGTGCTAGTTAGATGTGTAGGTGAAAAAACTGACATAGCAGAAGTTAACAGAAGTATGTTTAGAGACCTGCTTACTACACTAAAATGCTTACCTAAAGGGTTGCAGAAAATAGGCGAATTCAAGGGCGTGGAGATACCAAAAATAGTTGAGCGAATGAAATATAATCACACTTATGAGAAGCTACAGCCATCAACTATAAATGATTATTTGGAGCATCTGCAAGCATTGATGAAATGGGCTAAGCGTGATGGCTATGATGTAGCCGATGACTTTGCGGATATCAGAGTGAAAAAAGGAAATAATTCAAAGTTTGATAGAATGCCTTTTGAGCAAACCCACATTAGTTTGATAATGAATTCATTTGAAGTTCAAGAGTCTAAAAAAGATATTAAAACAGCTGAGCTATATTGGTGTTTGGTGATAGCATTAACAACGGGCATGCGTATTGGTGAAATATGCCAGCTGAGATTATGCGACATTAGAAACCAAGATGAAATTGATTATATATCCATCAATGTTGATGGTGATAAAACCTTAAAAACTTTGCAATCCGTTCGAGATATACCGATTAACAAAATCCTCAAGCAAGCAGGGTTTTTAGAATATATTTCAAGCATCAGAAAAACTCATAAAGATGAAGATTGGATTTTCCCGTATTATAAACGTGGAGAAAATCGATCTGGTGATCCGATATCAAAAAGGTTTAACCGCCTGTTAATACGGCTACAAATTAAGAGCAAAAAGCTGACATTCCACTCCACTAGGCATAACTATAGAGATTTTGTTCGTGAGAGTGATTTAAACCAAGTTGAAAACAATATAGCATTAGAGCTTGGTGGTTGGAGCTATGAAGGAAACACAGTTCATGGAAATTACGGAAGCGGATATTCTTTAAAAAGAAAACTTTCCGTTATCAATAAGATAAAATATGATGAGTTGGAAGAATTGATTTAATAAAAATTAATCAGCTTTCTTAGGATTTATAATATTATAATATTTAATTGTTTCCGTAACATTATCCAGTGTGGGCATGAGAGATACTGGGTTTACAAATTCATCATACAATATTTGAAGTAACCCTAATGCCTCAGATTGAGGGAGAGTTATTTTTTGGATATTCTCGGGCCAGACGCATTCCTCAATGCCCCTCCATTCTCCATTCTCATAAAAATAATCATAAGAGTTAGAATCATATAGAAGTAAACCCTGCTGTGTTTTTATATAATTATTATTGCTATATGACTGCGGAACTCTTCTAACAACAGTAGAATCAAATCTGTGTGTTATTCCTTCATCCCCTAAATGCATAGCCCAAATAGCTATATTTTTACTCTTATCATCACTATCGATGCAATTTATTGCTGCAAAATATGAGGCAAATAGAGGTGAAAATGTAAAATCTAAAAATCTAGTTGGTATGCCATGGTGCTGAGCTAAAGCTATATATTTAAGAACTTCCGTTTTAGGAAACCTAATATGGGCATCTTTCATACTTAAATTGTATAGAGAATCAAAAACCTTAGCATCGTAATCACAATTTAACCCAACCCTATTAGCTACATCTAAAAAATCTATTACTGCAAAAATTTCATTTTCCACCTGTTTTCTGTGTTTATCTTCATTGCTAAATGTTATAGGTGGATCTTCTCTTCCAAATTTTAAAAATGCATTCTCTCTGTATGCAGAAGGTATCAGTGACCAATTTGAATCCCACTGACCTCTATATATCCATCCTTTCCCATTATATAACCTACCATGATTTTCTTCCACTGTTCCATCAGGATCAAAAGTAGTTTTAAGTTTACCAGAGCATGGGGCGAAATGATTTATAAAGTCCTTTGCTTTTTTATAATGGGTTTCTTTAATTTTACTTTGGCTCATAAGTTATAATTAAATTATATCAATAATAATAACTACGGTAATATTAAAAAACATAAAAATAAAGATAAACCAAAGGGTTAAAATACATATTACCAATTAAATAAAAGGTAATCTAAAAAGTAATATTTTAAATCTATATTATTCAGAAATAACAATAGGATAAATTAAGTATTACCTTAATTACCTATATTACTTAAAAATTATTATATCTGGTAATATTTTATATTTTTATAAAATGAGGGAGTAGCTATATAGTTTTAGATATCATCTTTTGAAACTGGTAATATTAGTAATAAAGGTAATATTCATTTGGGTTTCTGATTAACCGATTGTTATTGCTGGTATATATAAAATTCGTTTGCATTACCAAACGCATTACCTAAAAATTCTTATGGTAATCTATGCGACTGTGTAATATATTAAGCTCAAGCGATATTCTTAACGAAAAACTCGCATCTAATTTCAAATATTAAAATAAAAAATCTTTTTTAAGATCAATCCGCTGTGTTTGAGTTGTACTAGATATAAATATCTTCAACAACCAAGGAGCATCTAGCGTGATTGAAGATAAAGATAATCAAACAAAACATTCAAACTTGTTAACTGAAAAGCAGGTTTGCGATTTATTGAACCTGAACAGAGCCTCCCTTCGTAGATGGCGATTACGGAAGGAAAAACTCCCATTTGTGAAGATGGGAAGGCATGTCAGGTATCGGTATGAAGATGTAAAAAACTTCATCCAAAATAATATTATTAATTAAAATTGTAGGCAGAGTGTTCATCTGCCTACATCTAAATTGCGAGGAAATAATGCAATCTAATAGCGAAAAGTTTTATGAGTATATGCTTGGCTCAAGTATTTATCCAGAAGTGTCATCAATCGAAACTAATAAGTTTGTTAGGTGGGGAAAAAATAAACGATATTGGTATATATTTAATGATACCTATGGGGCATTTGGGGATTGGACTAATGGCATTAGTTTAAAATGGTCAATCTATTATGATAAATCTATCAAGCATACAAAAGATCAAAAAGAGAAGCACCTCAAGGACAAAGAGGCGACTGAAAAACAGAAGGAAGAGATATGCTTAAAAGCTAAGCAAGCAGCTAACTCAATTATAGAAAAAGCAAGTCAAGCTACTGAAGAAAATGTTTATTTGAAGTTGAAAGGCATTAAGCCTCATAAATTATTGGAGTTAAAAAATACTTTGGTTGTACCTGCCTATAATGTAGATGGAGATATAACAACTCTTCAATACATCTATGAGAATAGAAAAAGCTTTCTACAGGGCGGTAAAAAATCAGGCTCATTTTATATCTTTGGTAGCTTAGAAGAAGCCAATAAGAATGACAATGTTTACTTATGTGAAGGCATATCAACAGGTGCATCAATATATGAAGCATCTGGCTGTGTTACTATATGCGCTTTTGATGCAGGTAATCTTTTGCCAGTCTGCGATGCTATCAATCATAAATTAAGAAATTTCAAAGTTGTTGTTGCCGCAGATAATGACCAATGGAAAGATAACAATACGGGGATTATAGAGGCTAACAAGGTTGCCTCAAAATATGGTTATGGCATATCATATCCTAACTTTGAGGGCTTCTTAGGTATCAAGCCAACAGACTTTAATGACCTTCATCAACAGGCTGGACTTGAGGAGGTTAAAAACCAGTTATCTATCATTGGAAATAACTCAAAATTACCTGATGGATTTATATTAAAAAATGATGGTGTTTATTATGAAGACAACCCTAACAGGATAGTTTCACCAATAAAGATTGAGGCTCATACTCAAGATGATAATGATGAAAATCATGGTCTTTTATTATCATGGGTTTCGCCTAGAACTAAAAAGTTTCATAAGTGGTGCATGCCTATGCATATGCTTGCAGGTGAAACTCAGGATCTAAGAGCTAGGCTATTGAATAATGGCTTAATTGTATCATCAACTAAGAAAGAGCGAGATTTATTTGCTAAGCTTTTAACTGATGTGGTTCCTAAATATGGCTTTACTAGTGTAGATAAAGCTGGCTGGGCTAAAGGAATGATTGGCAAATGTTTTATTCTGCCTCAACAGACATTTCCATCTAATGCTGACATAGTTTTATCTGATAAACACTTTCATAACAAAGCTAGCACTCAAGGCACTTTAGATGAGTGGAAAAGATATATAGGCGATATAGCCGTTAAGCACTCAAGGCTAACGTTTGCTCTAGGGGTAGCCTTTGCATCGCCTCTATTAGATATTATCAATACTGAAGGTGGTGGCTTCCACTTCGTTTCAATATCTAGTAAAGGTAAATCAACAGCCCTCTCTGTTGCATCATCAGTATATGGCTCAGGTAGTGGCGGAGGTTATATGAAGCAATGGCGAACTACTTCGAATACCTTGGAGACTATAGCTGAAAGCCATAATAACTGCCTACTTGCCATGGATGAAATTGGGGTAGCATCTAAAGATGTAGGTGAGTCTGTTTATATGCTATCCAATGAGCTAGGCAAAGCTCGTTCTAATAGTGATATGAGTTCAAAACACATATTTCAATGGAAGTTATTATTTCTTTCAACTGGTGAAGTTACACTCCATGATAAACTTAGAGAAGCAGGTAAAGAAATTACTGGTGGGCAAGAGGTTAGACTAATCAATATTTCGGCTAGTTCAGTCAATGGAATATTAGATAAACTTGAGCCTGATGAAAAGGCTGTAGATGTAATAAACGGCTTTAAAGAAAATACCTGTAAATATTACGGCACGCCAATAGTAAAATTCCTTAATTTTATAACAGATGAGACCAATGATCTTGAGCAGATTAGAGAAACTTTAAACCGAAACATTGATTCATTTGTAGAGGAAAATAAAACAGCGGATACGTCTACTCAAGTTTTGAGGGTGCTAAAAAGATTCGGCGTTGTATTTTCAGCCATTGATTTGGCTAGAGCTATAGGCATCATAGATGCAGAATCATCTCAGCTAAAAAAACATATCGAAACTTGTTTTTTAGATTGGCTTAGTGATAGAGGTTCGCAAAAAGATTCTGAAGAAGATAAGCTTATTAATCAAGTTAAAGAGTTTTTTCAATATCATCAGAACAGCAGATTTCAGGAAATAGTTAAAGGTTCTGACTCGTATGACAAAGTCAAAGTTAAAGAGGAAAAGATAAACAATCAAGCTGGTTTTAAAATGAAGGATGAAGATGGTGATTACACCTTCTACGTTCCAGCTGCTATACATTCAAAAGAAATAATTAAGGGTTTTAATGTTAGGTTTGCTAATTCTATATTGCTGAAGCATGGATATTTACAAATTCTAAAAAATGGCAAAGGTTATAAAAAGAAATATAGCCCCATCACTGATAAGTTCAAAGACCACTATTTTTATACCTCAAAGGTTTTGGATATTGTTAAGAAGTCAGCAGATGTTGCACCAAATAATTTATCTGATTTCATCTGATTATTGCATCTGCTAGCATTTACTGATAATTGGTCGGTGATAACTAATTGATCCGACCATCATGACCGCTAATGTAACAGCAACAGAATTTTCAGAAGAAACTATTAAGGCAATAGTAAAGAGGTTAACTCCGTTGAGAAAATCACTATTTTCGAAACCAGATAATGAATATTGGAAAATTAAGGGTGAAAAGCTTAAGAGTCTTGAAGTTTCAAATGAGGTTAATTTTAAAAATGGCTCTGTTGAGGAAAATATAAAAGTTAGAATTTCTATTTCAGAGAAGTTATCTAATGCTACAAAAGATCAAGTCTCAAAATATTACGAATGGGTGGTTAAAGATTGGGGTGGCATAACAAGCGTTAGTGGCATTGAAGAAATAGTTAAAGTTGCTCTTGATGAGAAAAATAAAAAAAGATTTAATTTAAATAGAGTAGCTAGCTGGTCAAAATGCTTGAGTTTTATGCATCCAGAAGAATATGCAATTTATGATGCTCGTGCAGTTTACTCCCTCAATGCTGTTTTGTATGAAGCAGGATTGAATGAAGGTGAAAGTTTTTTTCCTAACGTTGCAGGGCGTAACTCAACTTTAACCAAATTTGATATTACAACAATCATATTACTAGATGAGATAACTAAAAATTCAAATACTATCAGAGGAGCATGGGTTAAGCATTTAAATAGTAGGAGCATCAATAAAAAATCTGAAGATGATGAGCAGGCAGAAAAATTTGATATGCCTAAACCTAACTTCATTCCTAAAAATAATGCCTATGCAGAATATACTAAACTGCTCAAACGAGTTAACGAAAAGCTTTTTGCTGATTTTAAATTAGGCGATGAATTTGATAAATCTATTCCAAAAGACTTAACAAAATATCCATATCTAACTGAGATGATATTATTCTATTATGCTGATAAAGATATATTGGCTCAATTAATCGAAAATTATCCTAAGTATAAAAAATGATATTAATCAGATTAACATAAAGAAATTAATGAAAAGTGAAAATAAAAAATCTTCTTGGATAGACTTCGTAAATAAGGATTGGTTTAAAGACTTTGATAATTCAACTATATGGGTAAGAATATATTCTGTTATACCAGTTCCTCAAAACAAAATTCAGCAATATTTTGAAAATGCAACGGACGAAATTGATTACCAAGGGTTAAATATTAAATTCTTGTATTTAGGCATTGATGAAGGCTTCAATTTGCCATCAGTTAAAGGTAGTTTTCCATATAGCGATCCTGAAACTGGGCAAATGGTATTGAAGCAAGATTTATCTGAGATAAAATTTCCAAAAAGTTCATATATTATTTTAATAGCACCTTACTGTGTGGATGGAGAGCGAAAGAACGAATACGAAACTAAGTCTAAGTTTGATTCAGTAGAGGCTGTGTTTTCGTCATACGTTGGTAATAACTTATTGCACACTAAAATTTGTGAATGTGAAATAGCAATCAATGATAAGGGGAAATCCACTTA
The DNA here is from genome assembly GCA_964352365.1 of uncultured Rickettsiales bacterium. Taxonomy (GTDB): domain Bacteria; phylum Pseudomonadota; class Alphaproteobacteria; order Rickettsiales; family UBA8987; genus CAYGRX01. Next base: position 423 of record CAYGRX010000006.1, on the reverse strand, counting down.
TACCTCTGATGTATATGCGGTTCCGCAAGTTTGTGATGGTCCAATTCTTGATTCTAAAATATGGAGAGAGTCGGAAAAAACTATAGGTTTAATCAACCAAGGTAAGCCTGAGGTTTCTAGAAGAATTGAACTAGCTTTAAAATTTTTTCACAAGGGTAAATTGTCGTTTCATAGTGATGAATCATTCTTCTTTTACTGGACAGCTATTACAGTTTTAACAGAATCTGGTACTAAAAAGATAAACGAAAAATTGCAAAAAATATATGATCTAAGTCAAGAAGAGGTAGAAGAAAAACTTTTATGGAAATGGGCTTATACAAGTAGAAATAATTTGTTTAAAGAGGGTAATTCAATAAATTTCCATATGAAAATAAAAATATATTTTAAATACTTATTTTTAGATTTGCTTAGTTACGAACTAAA
>CAYGRX010000005.1:0-27839 GCA_964352365.1 uncultured Rickettsiales bacterium | reverse complement strand
TCTTGATCCTTGTTTAGTTTCTCTACTTCGGCCGCTTTCTCATTTGCCTTTTCTTGAAGAATTTCATACGCGGAATTTCTATCGTAAGTTTCGTCATATTTGCCACCAAATGGACTTCTATCTAAAATTTCTTTTCGCTCTGCTTCTGTTGCTGGGCCAATTCTACACTCTGGTGGGCGTATTAAGGTTTTGTCGACTATAGTCGGTATACCTTTTTCATCTAAAGTGGAAACCAAAGCCACTCCAACTCCCATTTGTGTTATTACCTCTTTTGTATCAAAAGCAGGGTTTGGTCTAAAGCTTTCCGCAGCTACCTTAACTGCTTTTTGATCTTTTGGGGTAAATGCCCTTAAAGCGTGCTGAATTTTATTACCAAGTTGTCCTAGAACATCGTCTGGTATATCTTGAGGGTTTTGTGTAATGAAATATATACCAACACCTTTAGATCGAATAAGTTTCACTACTTGTTCGATCTTTTGAAGTAAAACTTTTGGTGCATCTTCAAAAAGTAAGTGTGCCTCATCAAAAAAGAATATCATTTTTGGTTTATCTACATCTCCAATTTCTGGAAGTTCTTCAAAAAGTTCGCTCATCATCCAAAGTAGAAAATTGGCATACATTCTTGGTTTGTTTATTAGTGTATCAGCAGCAAGAATATTTATGTAACCTTTACCCGTATTGTCAGTTCTAATAAAATCATGGATACTCAGAGCGGGCTCACCGAAAAATTGATCTGCCCCTTCACGTTCAATTTGCAAAAGCTTGCGTTGAATGGCTGAAATGCTAACTTTACTAACATTTCCATATTCTTTTGAGATATCAGATGAGTTCTCTGCAATAAAATTTAAAATTGCTCGAAGATCTTTAAAATCTAGTAATAACATCCCTTCTTTATCAGCCACGGTGAATGCTATTGTTAGAATGCCTTCTTGAGTGTCATTAAGTTCCATTAAGCGAGCTAGTAAAACTGGCCCCATTTCCGAAATAGTTACTCTAATGGGGTGACCTTTTTTACCGAATAAATCCCAAAAAACGGATGGACTACCACCGAATTGGAATTCTGTTATGCCAATTTTTTCAATTCGCTCATCAACTTTTTGGTGCGGTTTACCAGCTTGAGTAATACCTGAAAGGTCACCTTTAACATCTGCTACGAAGCAAGGAATCCCCGCTTTTGAAAATCCTTCTGCTAAAATCTGTAATGTAACAGTTTTACCAGTACCTGTTGCTCCTGCAATTAAACCATGTCTATTTGCGAATTTTAGGTTAAACTCTTGAAGATCCAACCCTTTGCCAATTAGAATTGTATTTCTATCTTTATTATATGATGAAATACTAATTTTTTCTTGGTTTTTAACTGCTGACATAAGTCATACCTATTTGCTATCTGTTTTATTCTGTAATAAATATACAAGATAGTGCGCAAAACAAGTTATAATTAGCAACTAAGCTAAGACAGGAAATCCATCATTTTATCTAGAAACCCTTTACTTTCTGGCGTACTTTTCTCGCCAATATCTTTCTCTAATGCTTGCAATGCTTCTTTTTGTTTTTTGGTTAAGTTTACAGGAACCTCAATTTTTGTATGAACATACATGTCTCCAATCACACTATTTGTCCCCACTCTAGTCATACCCTTACCTTTAAGCCTAAATTGTTGTCCTTGTTGTGTTCCAGCTGGAATTTTAATTTTTGCTTTACTACCATCAATTGCGGCAACAACTATTTCTCCTCCAAGTGCTGCTGTAGTCATTTTTACAGGAACCTCACAATGTAAGTCAGCTCCATTTCTTTCAAATAAATTATGTTTTTTTATAGATATAAATACATATAAATCTCCATTACCTGAATTGTGAACACCGGCTTCCCCTTCTCCGCTAAGTCTTATTCTAGTTCCTTCTTCAACACCTCTAGGGATTTTAACTGATAGCTTTCTAGTTTTTCTGATGCGCCCACTTCCACTGCAATTATTACATGGGTTTTTTATTATATCACCAGTTCCAGAACATGTTGCGCAACCTCTTTCTATCATGAAAAAACCTTGCTGCATTCTTACTTTGCCAGCTCCGTTACAGTCTGGGCAAATCACTTTACCACCTTTTTCCTTACTACCTTCACCCTTACATTCATCACATTTGCAATAAGTAGGTACGCTAATTTCTACATTATTTCCGTGGAATATATCTTCTAAGTTAACTTCAAGATTATACCTAAGATCTGAGCCCCTTTTTTTTGTTTGCCTAGAAGATTGCCCACCTCGGCCACCACCTCCAAAATTACTGAATAAGTCTTCAAATATATCAGAAAAGCCGCTATTGAAATCAAAGCCTCCAGCTCCACCACCTCCACCATTTAGTCCTGCTTCACCATATTGATCATAAACGCGCCTTTTTTGCTCATCTTTTAAAACATCATATGCAGCGCTTATTTCTTTGAATCTTCGTTCAGCTTCTTCATCACCTGGATTTTTATCAGGGTGATATTTCATCGCAAGCTTTCTATATGCTTTTTTCATTTCATCTGCTGTTGCAGATTTTGGAATACCTAATATTTCGTAAAAGTTTGACATGAACTAATTTATACTTGTTATTAAACTTGGCTTTATATAAGTAAATTCGTTTAATAATGCAATATTATAGATTTTCGTTGTAATAAACACTACCAATTGCTAGTTGTCTTTTTGAATTCTGCGACATAAACATAAAAAGCTTTTTTTAAGTTTTCCAACTCTGTTTTTGCACCTTTGTTAGACATCTTTGCCCTAAACTCCAGCTCCTCAACCTGCTTTTTATATTCCACCTCTACATCTTCAACGCTTGCACCTTCTTCAATGGATAGAAGTGAGAAAATTCTTTTTAAATCTTTTTTAATTTCATTATACGCTTCCGTAATTTCATAGAATTTATTGATATTTTCATCAGTATTGCCGTTGATGTCAGGATGATATCTCATTGATAGGTTTCTATAGGCAATTTTGACCTCGCAGAAGGGAGCGTCATTTTCCAGTCCTAATGTTTGATATTGTTTTTCCATAAAAAAATTCTTTAACCCAGATTAAAAAATTTTTTCATAGATTTAAAGATTATTTTTAATTTCTCGCTGTTTTTCCCTATTCCAATCGCGTTCTTTGATTGTTTGTCGCTTATCTGCCTTATTTTTACCTTTGCAAAGACCAAGTTTAATTTTTATGTATCCTTTTTTATTAAAATATATAGCAAGAGCTATTAAGGTGTTTCCTTGTTTTTCTTTTTTCCCTATTAGCTTCTTCACTTCCCGTTTATGAAGCAAAAGCTTTCGTTTTCTATTTGGTGTATGGTTTAGTCTATTTGCGTTTTTATACTCACTTATATGAACATTGAGTAGCCATATTTCTTCTGTGCCATTCGTATATTGAATATCTGCGTGAGAATCACGAAGGTTACAACCATTCTCACGTAAAGATTTTACTTCACTTCCAACAAGTTGAATGCCAGCTTCAAATTCTTCAAGTACTTGATAGTCGTGATAAGCTTTTTTGTTTTTAGATATTAAAACAGAATTGTCTGACTCAGACATGCTAAATTACCTATTAGTCTAAACTTTTAAAATATTTTAAAAAGTCACTATCAGGCGATAAAACCATAGATGTATCATCTTTACTCATAGAGACTTTATAAGCTTCCATAGTTCTGTAAAATTCAAAAAAGCCAACATCTTTACCATAGCTATCTGCGAAAATTTTAGTTGCTTTCGCTTCACCTTCACCACGAATAATTTCAGATTGTTTTTTGGCATCTGCTAGCAAAATTGTTCTTTGCTTTTCTGCGCCGGACATAATTATTTTTGCCTGCTCCTCTCCTTCAGAACGAAATTCTTTAGCTTCCTTCTCCCTTTCAGCAATCATTCTTTTGAAAATTGAATTAGTGTTTTCTTCAGGTAAATCTGCTCTCATAATTCTTAGGTCATGAATCTTAACACCAAACTCAGTTGCTTTGTCAGATATGGTGTCTCTAATATTTCCCATAATTTCGGTTCTTTTGTCAGAAAGTAAATCTTGGAATGGAATTTGCCCAACATTATTTTTTAAACTCGCCATTAATATTGAATCAACTTCACGATATAAGCCGCTATAGCTTTGTACGGTTCTATAAAATTTAATTGGGTCTACAATTCTATATTTAACAAATGCGTCTATTATAACTTGTTTTTGGTTAACATCAGGAAGCGTTTTTGGTGGTAAATTAACTTCCAGAATTCTTTTGTCATAAGTTGTTATATCTTGTAAAAAGTAAGGCAACTTAAAATATAAGCCAGGTTCATTTTTAGTTTCTACAAATTCACCAAATTGAAGTACAATCGCTTGTTCTTTTTGGCTTACAATGTAGAAACTCCCATAAACCATAAATAGTATGAATGCTATTACCGCTAAAATTACTTTTGCATTATTTTCCATTTTAAAAATCCTTATATTTTTAAATTATTATTTTTTGTTTAATTCTCGTAAAGGTAAGTATGGTAAAACACCACTACCCGCACCTTCACCAATAATTATCTTATCAGTTCCGGACATTACCTCTTGCATAGTTTCTAAATAGATGCGTTTTTTCGTTACATCTTTGGCTTTTCTATACTCATCATAAACTTGGCCAAACCTATCAGCTTCACCTGTTGCAACAGAAACTACTTGTTCTCTGTAGGCTTCTGCATCCTGTATAACTTTTTGCGCTTGACCTCTAGACTTTGGTATAATGTCATTCTCATATGATCTAGCTCTGTTAATCGCTGTTTCTCTATCCTGCTTAGCTGTTTCAACGTCTAAAAAGGCTGGCATAACTGGGGCAGGGTTTTGAACATCATTCAAGTTAACCGTATAAATTTCCACTCCAGAATCATAACTATCTAAAACACCTTGAACAATTGTTTGAACTTCAGTTTCAATTTCACCTCTTCTAGTAGTCATCGCTTCCGAGAATTTTGATCTACCGATTACTTCTCTCATTGCACTTTCTGCGACAGCTTTAACTGTTTCTTCTGGGTTAGAAATTTTAAATAAATAATTTAATGAGTCACTAACTCTCCATTGAACTGTAAAACTTACATCTGCAATATTAGTATCCCCGGTAATCATCAAGCTTTCGCTAGTATTTTTGCTTTCTATTACTCGTGAAGTTCTATTCGTTGTACGACCTAACCTTTCACTAATGCTTGTAGTTGTCCCACTGGCGCCAGAGCTTCTGTAGCCAACTTGAATTGAGTTAATTTTAGTTTTTTGTACAATGTAAGCTTGCTCAATAGGGTAGGGTAAATGGAATCTTAGACCTTCCGGGGCTATTCTATGGAACTTACCAAATCTTAAAACCACACCTTCTTCACTTGCATCAACTTTGTAAAAACCTGTCAAGCTCCAACCAATTAGAGCAACAACCAATAATCCAATCAACCCTTTAACACCAAGTTTAAAATCTCCACCATTTCCACCGCTAGGTCTTTTAAAAAAAGCATCTATGTCTATAACTTTTTCACTTCCACCGTTTTTACTAGCGGAACCTTTGCCTGAGCTATTGCCAGCATTTTTATTGTCACCATTTGGTTTATTTCCGCCCCATGGTCCTTTAGTATTGTCGCCCCAACCCATAATGATTACCTTAAATTGTTGGATTATAAAATTCGATTCTATATATATACATTTCGAACAACTAGTTTCAAGCTAATCATGGAAAATAAACAAGAAAGAAATAAAGATAATAAAGATTTTAGAGATTTTATTAAACCTCCGCAGCCAAAATCGATTGCGGGAATTTCTAAAATTATTGCTGTTGCATCAGGTAAAGGCGGGGTTGGTAAGTCAACAGTTGCTTGTAACTTAGCATATAATCTTGCAAATTTAGGTAAAAAAGTTGGCATTGTAGATGCCGACATACATGGCCCTTCTGTTGCTAAATTATTTGGAGTTGATAAAGATGGTGAACCTGAAATATCCGATGGTAAAAAGATGTTACCCCATGAGTCTAACGGTGTAAAGGTTATGTCTATGGGTTTTTTACTCCCTGATCATGCACCGGTAGTTTGGCGTGGGCCAATGGTTACAAAAGCTTTGCACCAACTTATCGGTGGAGCTGAGTGGGGTAATCTTGATTATCTTATCCTTGATCTTCCTCCAGGCACAGGAGATATTCAATTATCACTAGCACAAAATTATTTAATTGATGGGGTAATATTAGTTTCAACACCCCAAGAGCTTGCAATTTTAGATGTGCAAAAAGCGGCTTCAATGTTTAATAAAGTAAATATTCCTATATTAGGATTAGTTGAAAACATGGCTTATTTTGAAGATGAATTGGGCACCAAACATAAAATATTTGGCGAATCTAAAGTTAAGAAATTCGTTAGCGATTATAATATAGATATAATTGCTGAAATCCCTGTCAACTCGGATTTGTCAAAAGGTTTAATTAACTTTGATGACAAATATTTTGCAGATTTAGCCAATAGTATAATCTTAGATTAGCTAATCTAAATTACCGACAACTAAGCTATCAGTGTTTTTAGTTTTTGATTTATTTTCATCATCATCATCAGAAGCTCCTATGTTTATTATATCCAAATCATTATCTGGGTAATAATCATCTTCATTAGTAATTGTAAGTTCGGGTTTCGATAACTGCTTTAAACCAAGGTTATTTAATTGAGTTTCCGAAGCGATTAAGAAATATCTTCCAGCAACTACACGCTCAAACATAAAATACCCATCAAACTCAGAAGTTGCTTCTGCAATTCTATTTCCTTCATCATCAATTAAAAATACTTTCATTCCCGAGATGGTTCCATCACCTGATGTCGTCGATCCTTGCAGGAAAATAGTTCCATCAACCTCTGCTGTCTGTAAAACTGGGAAGGCGAGATTTGTTGTTACCCCCGGCCTTGAAACAACCTCATAGCCTTTATTAGGTGGGTACCAAAGGGGGTCATCAAGTGATGTGGAGTCAATAGTAAACTCTGTTGGCCTATAGCTGGGCACTCCTCTGGAATATAAATATTCAGTATCTCTTAATTTTGGAATCTCCTTGCTACCTCTATAAATTTTTGCTCCTTCAATCAGCTCCTCTTTATCTGGATTATAATTCCCATCATTATCCTCATCTAAAAACGCATATGCTAAAACACTACCAGATTCCGCAGATATGTTTGATGTAGTTGCGAAACTTTGGTTTTCTGGGTCTTGATATAAAGAAAAGCTCAAATTAACACCAACTGAATAGTTAGACTCTGTATCTAAACTTCCAGTTACTCCTAACACATAATTTTTATGGATATAATTTAATGATGTTCCAAAATTAGTGATATTATCGCCAGTAATAGGTTGAGAGATATCTAGCCTTGCAGAAATGTTTTCAGAAAAGATTCTTTGAGTTGAAAATGCAATTGTATCAAGTGAAGAATCAGGGTTAACACTATATCTAGCATCGAATTTATAAAATCCTTTATCGTAGTTTGTTCGAATGCTAAAAACTCCAGATGTACTGTTTGAGTTATCATCGTCAAAATTTGAGTTTAAATTATTGGTTATTGAGTAGCCTTTATAAACTGCCGAAACACTGTTGGTGATATTTAAATTTGTTTTGCCGTTAACGGAGTTTGTATAATCAAAATCCAAGCTAATATTTGTAGACTTTAAAAAAGGGAAAATAATTGCCTTATTAAGTCCTAAATTAGCGCGATATTTCATGGGGTCTGATTCAGTAGACCTGGATTTATTTTGGAAATTATCGTAAAATTCTTGCCTGAAATTTACATTTGCTTCGAATAATCTAGTGATGTAAGATTGCTGAATTGCATAGCCACTTTCCTTATAATCATATGCAAAATTTACATTTGCAAGCCCATTAAATAATTCTTTAGTGAACTCAAATAATTGGAATAAATGGTAATCTTTTTTGCCAGTTAGATCTAAAAACTCATCCATTACTACCGTTGAAGATAATGTTAAATCTTCTAGTAGTCCATACTCGCCTTGTAGTACAAGGCGGTTACCTTTTTCTAGGTTATCGTTACCAACATCAAACAAAGTTTGATTAATTCTATTAGCAGAAATTTGATAATTATACTCACCCTCTTTAAGTATATTTTGGCCTACAAATATTTCTTTAGTTTCTTCTTTGATTTCACCTTGAGGCCCATAAAATACGAGTTTAAAAAGGTTCTCACCATAAAGAACGTCAACATCTTCAAACTTATAGCGCCCATCAATACCAACGGTTTGGAAGGAAATTAACTGAGAGTTTCTATATAACTCAACTTCCCAGTTTGGTTGAATAGTTCCCTCTAGTGTGGTTTTATCAAATTCATCGGGCCTTGTTAGAGCAAATGTTGAAACTGATGTCCCAACCCCAATTTCTGAACCAGATATTAATGGAACGGAATATGCAGGTATGTCGCCTAATGCAAATTCGCTGATTTTTGTGGTTCCAAAAAGCTTCTTGTCTAAATCTTTACGTTCTGCTTCAAATCTAAAAGTAGATAACTCTTCATCATTACCAGAGAGGTAAGTTGATGTATTATATTCCGCTAAATCACCGTTTAGTGAGGCACTAAAAGACATTGAAGATTGTGCTTTTTTATCTTTTGAGCCTGATGTATCGCTAGAAATTGTTATATCAGCCTCAGGAATTTGCCATTTTTGATATGGAGTTTGATATGTTGGATATGACTGCTTTTGCTGAAATCCTAAAAGCCTTTGGCGTTTAATTTCACGAATTTTACGCTCTTGAAAAGGTAATAAAACTCTTGGGTATATTTGAAGTCTTTGAGCATTATATTTTATTTCATAATCAATTGGAAACCAATAACCTAAGTTTTTACTAAGAAAGAAAATATCTTCATCAGTTACTATAAAATCTTGTGTTTTTAACTTTTCATTACGGCCATTAATTAAAATTGTTCTTTTATTAAAATCTATATCTAGAATATTGTCTTCTTTAATAAACCAACCTTTTGCGGTTTTATTATCTAAATCAACATCTATAGAAAATTCTAGATTTTCAATTAATTGTGATAGTGAGATATATATTGCAACTTCATCATTTTCTAAAGGGTGCTCGTAAACGTCAACAAGCTGATCATATACTTGATCATCAATACCAATTTCAAAAATTAGCAGGTTATCTATTGAATAGTTTCCTTCATTTACTGGTGGGAAATCCTTCCCTTCAACATGTTTAAAAGAACTTATTGATACGTTTTCTGCTCCAATAACTTCAACATCTGAGATATTATTTTGAATTTCAGTATATTCTTTTGTTTTTTCTGGGAGTTGAGGGCCATATATAACTACTTGATTATTAGTTTTATCTTGAATTGCTTTAATTTGATTCTCAGTTCCTAATATTTCGGGATTATGTGTAACCTGTTCTTTATTACCTGATAGAAATTCGTTAAGTTCTATTAAATCAAAGGTTTTAGGTAATATAACTTCGTTAGTTCCAAGTTGAATATTAAAATTTAGGTCAAAAAACTTCGCAAAACTATTGGATTCTAAATATAATTTATTATCTACTTCAATATATTCAGTATTAATTAAAAAGATTTTCTGTTCCTCAATGACTATATATTTCTCTTCGTAGTTTAGAATTGTGTTTGAGAAACCTTGTCTTGAAATAACTAGTTGTTTTTGATTATCAGTGTAAGAAATTCTAAGATTTTTAAAAAATTCTTGGGGTAAAATATATTGTGAGATCGTTTCACGAACTATACTAACACTTCCAATTGAGTAGTTATTATATTTTAGTATAAACTTTTCTTTAAATGATTCATCTGAGTCATCATAGGCTAGTGATTGCAAAGGCCAGAATATTATAAAAATAATTAGTAAATTTAGTCTTTTGACCATTTATTTTACCCTTTTGTGAGCCTATTGGGTGATAGTCAACAAAATGTAATTATATACTAATAGATTTTTCTGCTGCAATATTTCCAGAATCCCTATCAATATATTTTATTTCTAACTTACCCTTTGAAATATCGACTTCTTCAGGTATTTCTAGTTTAATGTCGAATATTCTATGTGTGTTTGGTGAGAAAACTGATACGCCAGGTAAAAATTTTAAAACAGTTGAGGTTCCTGATTCATTGTAATGAGTTATGCTAATATCCCCATAAACTGATCTCTCTCCAGATCTTTCAATCTTAGCTTTTAGAGATTTTGAACCATCTTCATTTGTAATAATTTTAGCTTCGGATACTTTTGCACTATATTTCAATTCACCATTTCTAACAATTACAGGGATAGTGATACCGTAATGAACTTGAATTTGAATATTTACACTTTCTGCTTCTCTAACTTCTGGTGCTTGAGTTTTGGGAACAACAGACACCTTCATGTGGGATCTATATTCACCTTCTTCCATATCTTTTTTCTTTCTAAGTTGAAGTCTAACTGTCTGAGATGTCCTTGGTGCTAATGTAAATGTTCTTGGTGAAAACCTGATGATTTTATCAGAAAACTTTCCCTTTCCTTCGTCCTCTTTTTTTATATCTTCGTATCTGCCGTCTTCTAACATTTCTTTATTAACAAAAGTAACCCTATAAGTTTGCTCTTCATCAGAAGGGTTGTTTACAAGTAATTGCTCCTTGCGTGTTTTTCCTTCAAATACAATTCTATTGGGGTTTAGAACTAGATTTTGTGATTGTGATACTTCTGGAATTAGAACTACGAAGAGTAGTAAAAAAGAAGCAAAATAGTAGCCTTTATTCATTAATATTCTCTAAAATTATCGAGTTAGTTATAATAGCTTTGGATCGCCAAAATCAAGTTAAAACTAGGAATTTTTAGATAATCTTTATTTATTCATATTGCATGGAAGGTAAAACCACGGAATACCAATAATTGATAGTTTTACTAATTGTGTCGCAAAGAGATGAAAAATCATCAGATTTTTTAATGTAACTACTGGAAAAAAGCTTGTAGCTCTCGTCCATATCATCTGGGTTTATTGAGTTTGTGAAAACTATAGTTTGAATATCTCTGTAAAACTCATTTTTCTTAATAAATTTTAGTACTTCAATGCCACTTTTTTTCGGCAAGTTAAGGTCTAAAAATATAATATCTGGTCTTTTTAAAGATGATTTTTCACCAGCGTGCTCTCTAATGAATTCAATTGCTTCTTCACCATCTGTAACGGAGTATATAACAGTATCGTGATGATCAACCTTTATTGCTTCTCTCAGCAAAACTTCCTCAGGCGGGTTATCTTCTACAATTAGAACTTTTAATGGTTTGTACCTTTGTGTGCATAGAGTATTGTCAGCTGCAATAGAATTTAAGTTAGCTTGCTGTTTTTCTATATCATCAAAGAAATAATTTGGCTTAACATTAAATATATTTGAAATTTCAAATAAGGTAGATGCTGCGACTCTACTATCACCAATTTCATATTGTTGAACTTGTTGGTGAGAAACACCAAGAACCTCGCCCAATTTTGCTTGTGTTAGTTTATGTTTTTTTCTTATTTGTTTAAGCTTTTTGCCTACGTGCCTGTCTACGTTAGTATTCTTTTTCATCTATCTGTCCTATATATTTTATCTATATATAATCATAGTTGTATAATGTTACAGCTATATTTCAAATTCAAATATAATTTGAACTAAATGCTAATTATTCAAGTATTTCAATTAGAAGTTTTAATCGTAATTTATTGAAATTGAGAAGGCTGGGGAATAGTCTCCTTGTGGAGTATTGCCTTTAACTTTAAGTTGCGCAGCTATTTTTAAAATTTTTCCATTGCCGGGTGGTAAAAGATTTGCAGCGCCTTGAAAAAGATTGAATCCTGAAAAATTACCAGGGTACCTACCTTGCATACGCATAAATTTCATAAATTGATATGTACCAAGGTCCTGAGCTTGTATACTTATAGTATTAAAATAGGAGCCATGGATTTTATATTCACCTGCAGAGCCTGTTGAAGTATCTAGGTAATGCGCAGTGCCAGAAAGGGAATTATTAAACTTAACAGTGGCATGTACATCACTAATTGGCCTTGATATTGTGCCAAAATTGAGTTTTTTAACCTCTTCAACTGATATATATGGAATGCCATATATATAGGCAATTGAATTTATAGAAGATTGGTTATTTGAATTACTATTCCCGTTTATATTTGCATTGTTATTAGGGCTTGCAGAGCTGAGGAAAAAAGCTAAAAAAAAGTGTAATAGTAATTTTTTGTTTTTAAACATGTATTTAAAATAAGATGATGCTTGAAATATATTTTCTAAACTATAGCATAATTCTCCAAAACATATTTTCAAGCTATATAAAATAATGAAAACTAATCTTAAAATTTTTATAACTATAATAGTGGTAGCTGTTTCCATCTTTACCTCTAGCTATGTTTATTCTTCTAGTAATTTAAATGATTTTGCTAATAAAAAAATTAAGCTTAGGGAGTCTAATGTAATTAAAATTCCTAGGTTTATTCATTATAACGAAGTTAAAATTTTTGACTTAACTGCTGATGGTGTTTTGGGGCCTCAAAATACTCTTGATTTCATTGATACAAGCTATTCATCAGGTGAATATTTCGCTGAAGTGAAAAGGTACGAGAATTTAATTCTTTCAATTAATTTTAATGAACTACCTGAAGGTGTTGAGGTTAGTGAAATTCCAGTAAAGATAAATAATACGCAATACCAACTAACTAGTAATTCTGTTAATTTTACATCTAACGACGTATATTTAAATATTAAGCTAGGTGTTAAGCTTTTAATTGATGGTAATTTCAGGACAGATGAAATGCAAAAGTTAGCATATTCGGTAAAACTTAAATATAATTAACTTTTTATTATGTTTTATTCGTAATTCACTGAAATTAAAAAGCTTGGTGAGTAGTCTCCTTCAACGGCTTCCTGAGAAACCCTTATACCAGCACCGAATATAAGGTGTGAACCACCACTCGAAGCATTTAAGTTAGATAGACCACTTAATAGGTCTCCTTGAGAATCATTAAAAATAGCTTTCATAGATAAAACTTCAATAGAGGCTTCATTTTCAACATACTCAGCTTTTATTGCCATGCTGTTATTGTTCGAACCAGATATTTTAATTTTTGCATAAGATACTTCAGAAATATCTAAATGCTCGGCAGTAGTTGCGTTTGCTATTTGTCCAGAAGGATCAATTTCAACAATATTACTAAAGCTTGATGTAGATATGGTTCCGAAAGCTAGTTTTTGTTCTTCTGTAAAACTTATAGGGTTAACCACTTTTATATTTGATGTAGAGCTTAACGAAACAGCCCCGCTACTAAAGGAAGTAACGAGGCTGATGAAGGTGGCACAAGTGCCAATAAGTAAGGAAGTTAAGTTTTTCAAGTTAGGTTTACTTTTTGTTTCTACAATTCTATTATAACTAGAATCCAGTGATAATTCAAGCACCACTTGTACGGATTCAAGTAAAATTTGAATTACTTTCTATATATCGGCTATAACTAACAGAAATCTTAAGCTATTCAACTAAAAACAATAAGCATTCTATGCTAAGCTTGGTATGTTTTGCATGGTAAAATTGGAAAAATTAGACAGAAAAAAACCCCGACTAAATAAAATTTAGCCGAGGTTAGGACAGAGATTAGACTTATTTTTAATTAAACGAGATTAAATTTGCGATTAATGTCTCGTGTAATTATTTAATATATTGCCCCATGCTTAAATGAGGTCGCAATATAATTGTTTATAATATTAGTTATAACTTACTTCGATAGTGAATGCTGGAGCATAATTACCTTCTGTAACTGTATCTGCTACTTGGAGAACTGCACCAATTGTAAGATCTTCACCAGTTCCAGGAGCTGTTTGGTTAGTTATACCAGCTAAGATGTCTCCATCAGTTGTTGATCCATAATCACCAGTAATTGCGGTAAAACTCATTCCAGCTACGTTTGAATTATTTGATGCTGAGATATCTATTGTGTCAAGTGCAGAACCAGTAATTGAATATACACCTTCTTGAATTGCTGCTGTATCTAAATGAGTTGCAGTATTTGAGCCGCCAACTACACCAGCTTTAGTAATATGAACGTTAACTGTAGAAGTTGGAGTTTCAATTGTACCAAAGTTTAGTTTTTGACTTTCTGTTACTGCCAAAGCGTTTCTTACTTTGATATCACCTGACGTTGATAATGTTATTGCTTGAGCAGATGAGCCTATAACGATTACACTTGCAGTTGCTAATGATAGTAATTTGATTTTATTTAACATAATAATCCTCCCTTGATATTATTTATGTAGTACTTAGTTTGTAGAAAAAAATTAACTTTATGGGCTTCCCCATAGATCTAAGTATACACATCAAAGGTTTACTATTTGTTAACATAGCTCCTAGCAAAAATTGAAAAATATTATAAAATTCTAGCAACAATAGAATTATGCCACTATTGGATGGTTTAACTCTAATATTTGTTAATAATTATTGTGTAATAGGCTTATTATGTATACCTTTGGTTGCGTAATTTTGAATTAAATACAACTCTAATTTAGTAAAAATTTACATAAAATTTTAGATAAATTTTATGTCTTATAGAGTTTTTGACTTCTATATATAGGGCTATTTTCTTTTGTTACTTTTGGGAATGCTAAAAGTAAATGTGACCCCGTGTTCTTCGTTGTTTTTAAAGAAAATAATTCCGCCTAAGTTATCAACTATCTTTTTGCATAGTGCTAAGCCGATTCCTGATCCTGTATATTCAAATTTACTATGCAATCTTTTGAAGGGTTCATATATTTGATCCTTATATTTTTGATCAATACCAATCCCATTATCTCTTATGTTTAAAAACCAGTTATCTTCATCTTCATATGAAGATATTTCTATTTCTGGCTCTATGTCCTTCCTTTTATATTTAATTGCATTACTAACCAAATTTTGGATTAAACGAGAAACGCCGGCATTATTGGCGTATATATTGGGTAGCGGCTTTTGAATGTTAACAACAACCTTTTCTGAGTTAATTATATGAGATAGTGAATTAACAACATGGTCCACTAGTATGGATAGATCTATCTCTTCATTTTTTTTATAAGTATCTTGGTTTTTTGAATAATCCACCAAATCCCTAACTAGCCCTTGAAGTTGTTTGACGCTTTGCTGGATAAAATTAAAATATTTTATAATGTCTTCGTCTGAATGGTCTAGTTTTGATATCTTATTCTTAAGTATATCAGAAAAGGAGTTGATAGTTCTAAGTGGCTCTTGCATATCGTGGGATGCGAAATAAGCAAATCTTTCTAGCTCTTGGTTATACACCCTTAACTCATCAAGCATTTCAGATAAATTATGCTCAGATTGTTTAATTTCAGTTAAATCTTGTAATATTCCGAAGATGGACTTTACTTTGCCAGTGGAATCAAATTTAATAAATGATTTTGAGTATACGTGCTTCAGTTCATCTTTTGCAGAAATAATTCTAAACTCAAATTCAAAAGGCTCTTTATTTTTTACTGCCTCATCAATGAACTGCCTAACCCAAATCCTATCTTCGGGGTGATAAAAATCTATTGCGCTATCAACTTCAGGCATATAATTTTCGGGGTCAACATCATGAATCCTGTAAACCTCTTCAGACCAAAATAATTTTTGAGTGTCAAAATCAAGTTGCCAGTGCCCTACGCCACTAATTTTTTCAGATAGATTAAGTAAATTAATCTTCTCTTCTAATATATACTCATACTCTAAAAGCTCTTTAGAGTTAATGTCTAAGCTATGGCAAAGAAAATCTTGAGAGGCAACGCTAAACTTATAGATATGAAGTTCTGAACTATAGAAATTATTTTCTGAAAGTTTTATTTCAACATCGAAACGCGCCTCAGTTAAAGAGCCTGATTCTATAAGGTTAATATTCCTTAGATACTCTGCAATATTTTTTTCCGAGCTTATGAAGTCTGGGAATAGTTTTCCCTCTATATTTGAAGCATCCTTATTTAATAGTGATCTAAAGCCTTTGTTTGTAGAAACTATTTTGCCATCAATTTCAGTTATTATCTTTGAGCCAAAATAGTTTTCATCAGTCAAATCTGAGATTCTTTTTGTAAAAGAAAACTCATCCTTGCTAGAATAATTATTTGCGCTACGCATATTAAGGTTAAAGTAAACTTTGTCATCAAGTTTTACAGTTTTAATCTTTGCTACAAACCATATGTAACCTTTAAAAATTGTTTTAATTCTAAAAGTAAGTTCAAAGCCAGAATCATCATCAACTGCATATTCTAAGCTAGTTTTTAGAATCTCTAAATCTTTAGGGTAAATTATTTCAGAAAGCTTTTCTGGAAGCTCTTGATCTAATGATATGCCTATTGATTCCTTAAAAGCTCTGTTAGTTAATATTATAGATGTATCAGTTTTCACTAAAACAAGTGGAGAACTAATGGATTCATATACGCTTAAGGTTTCGATATTTTTAAATTTTACGCTCATGAATGCAAAGTTTCATAATATTACAGGCTTATCAAAATAATTAAGGATTTATGAATCATTTAATAACATTTTTAATCTTACATGCTTGTAAATAGCAACTGAGGTTAAAGTTGTAAACGCTATCACGCAGAACGAGCAATAATAGTCACTAAATACTCTTATAGTTGCACCGTAGGCAAGTATTATAATTGCAAGAAGTATGTAAAGCTTTCTATCTGACTTATATTTGTTCAGTAATTCTTTTTTAGAAGTTTTATTATATGGTTTATTCATGGCCTAACACTATTTTTATACAATAATAATATAATTCCTAAAGAAGTTTAGAAAAGTTACAATATATAACGATTAAGCTCATCTTTATGAGCCTTCCAGTCTGGCATAAGAATTGCAAGCAAGGAATAAAAACGCTTGCTATGATTGAATTCTTGCAGGTGGCATAGTTCATGTAGGATTACATAATCAATTGATTTTGTAGGTGCTTTTACGAGGTCATAATTAAAAACTATATCTCCATCACTTGAGCAGCTACCCCACCTTCTTCGCATTTTTCTAAATGACAAATACCCCTCATGTATTAATCCAATTTTTTCGGCGTGAAGTTCACATTTTTCAAACCTATTGCTAATAATCCTTTCGGATAATTTTCTATACCATAGATCAAAATGCTTTTTTATTTTTGCTTCTGTTATTGATGTTAAGTTTAACTCAATAGTATTATCTTTTAAAAATACCTTGTTAACTAAAGATTTAACAATTACGAATTTATATGGAGTGCCTTGCAAATATATGGTTTCACCATCTTGGTAGGTAAATTGTGGAATAGAGTTTGATTGGTACTGCTCTATTTTTACTTCGATCCAATCACGTTTTAAATCAACGGATTTTCTAAGGTATTTTAAAGTTGCGGATTGTGGTGACCTAACTTTAACCGACAAATTAGGGTTAACTTCAATGGAAATAGTTTTTCGTTTAGAGAACACAAAGTAAACTGGTATGATTAACCCTTTAAAATAGATAGCATCTTCCACAATTTCTTTTTTTGGAGGAGTTTTTGATTTTTTCAGGAAATTTATCATTATTTATATTGCGATTCAACCAAATGAACAGTATAAGCCGCCCTTAAATTGTAATTAGAAAGTATATTATATGTCACAAGAATTAAGAAATATAGCAATTATTGCTCACGTTGATCATGGTAAAACAACTATTATTGACTCATTATTACAGCAAACTGGTACTTTTAGAGATAACCAGCAGGTTCAAGAGCGTGTAATGGATAGTAACGCGCTAGAGCAAGAGCGTGGAATTACAATTTTAGCGAAATGTACATCTGTTGAATATAAGGGTTTAAAAGTAAATATAATTGATACTCCTGGTCATGCTGATTTTGGTGGCGAGGTAGAGCGCGTTCTTTCAATGGCTGATGGTGTTATTCTTTTAACAGATGCGGCGGAAGGCCCTATGCCTCAAACTAAATTTGTACTTTCGAAAGCATTGGCAAAAGGTTTGAAGCCAATTGTTGTAGTTAATAAAATTGATAAATCAGATGCTAGACCTGATGAAGTAGTTGATGAAGTTTTTGACTTATTCGCGGCATTGGATGCAAACGAGGAGCAGTTAGATTTTCCAGTTTTATATGCTTCAGGTAGAGATGGTTGGTGTGTTAAGGACTTAAATGATGAAAGAAAAGACTTAACTCCATTGCTGGACCTAGTTCTTGAGCATGTTCCTGCACCTGACGTTGACGAAGAAGCGCCTTTTTCAATGCTAGTAACTTTACTTCAAAGTGATCCTTTCTTAGGTAGAATTTTAACGGGTAAAATTTATTCTGGTAAAGCAAAGGTTAACTCACAAGTTCATGCTATTGATCTTAATGGAAAAAAGGTTGAACAATTCAGGCTTACAAAGTTACAAACCTTTAACGGCGTGGATAGAATTTCAGTTAATGAAGTTAAGGCTGGTGACATAATTTCACTTGCGGGTATGGAAAACACATCTGTTGCAGATACTATTTGTGACGTTTCGGTTAATACGCCGATTGAATCTACTCCTATTGATCCACCTACAATGTCTATAACAATTAGTGTTAATGATTCACCATTTGCCGGTCAAGAAGGCACGAAAGTTACAAGTAGAATGATTCGTGATAGATTATTTGCGGAAGCTGAGACGAATGTTGCTATTACAGTTAATGAAACTGAGGCTGGTGATGCGTATGAAGTTGGCGGTAGGGGAGAGCTACAATTAGGTGTTTTGATTGAAACTATGCGCCGTGAGGGTTTTGAGCTTTCAGTATCTCGTCCAAAAGTTTTGTTCAAAGAAGGTGAAAACGGTCAAATTCTAGAGCCAATTGAAGAAGCCGTAATTGATGTTGATGACGAAAATAGTGGTGTTGTTGTTGAAAAGCTAAATAAGCGTAAAGGCGACATGGTCGATATGCGTTCTTCTGGTAATGGAAAAACTAGAATTATTTTCCATATTCCTTCTCGTGGCTTGATTGGTTATCAAGGTGAGTTTTTGACGGATACTAAAGGTACTGGTGTATTAAATAGAATATTCCATGATTACGCACCATTTAAAGGAGAAATTCCAGGAAGAAGAAATGGAGTCTACATTTCTAATGGTCAAGGTGAGGCAGTTGCTTATGCAATTTTCAATTTGCAGGAAAGAGCAACTATATTTGTTAATCCACAAGATAAAGTATATCTAGGTATGATTGTTGGTGAAAATAGCCGTGAGAAAGACTTAGAAGTTAATATTTTAAAAGGTAAGCAATTAACAAACGTTCGTGCAAGCGGAACTGATGATGCTGTAAAGCTTACTCCGCCAAGAATTTTAAGTTTAGAAGAAATGATTTCTTACATTGATGCAACTGAATTAGTTGAGGTTACTCCTAAGTCATTGCGTCTTAGAAAGAAGCTTCTTGATGCTAATGAACGTAAAAGAGCTGAAAGGGGTTCTAAAACTGCTTAAATCAAAAGTTGCAACCCTTTTAGTCAATTGAATACTTACAGTTGAATGGTTAAATTTTTATAGAATATTAACCATTTATTAACCTTTTTGGTTTATAATCCAAATCTTAAACAGAGATAAGGAGAATAAAATGCCACCAGAAAAAAATTTAACTGTAAAAGACTTATATGATGCGGTTTTTGCACCGCGTGCAAATGGTACTAACAAAGATTTGGTAAATTTTTTGAATATAGTTACTGGCGACGACCCTATGAGGGGATTTGCATATAGTAATTTGGTGGGTATTCTAGAAGGTGCCGAAAATAATAGAACTCCGATTGATCAAATTGATTTAGACGATGGTTTTCAGGCCGCATTCAATGCATATAAAAAATTGGTTGAAAATCCTATATTAGTTAAAGATTCCACATTTAATAAAGATGCTTTGGAAGTTTATTCTATGGCTTTTGATAGGTCTAATTCTAGAAGATTTAGAGATGACATCCACCCAAATGTGAAAGCTGCAAATGAGGCCTTAGACGCATTTGCGGTAGGAATAGACGAGGCATTTACTGGTAAAAATATTCAAATGTTGGGTATAGATGTTAATGAAGCTATAAAACTAGGTATGTATGATTTAGATAAAAGTAGAGAGCCTAAATATGCTAATGTAAACAATATTAGCACAGCAATAGAACGGGAAAGAATAAGAAACCCAGAATATGATTCATATTATACAAATTATAGAGACAGCAATTTAAAAAATAACCCTTTAGAACCTTTGGGTATAGAACTGAAGGCATTAGAGGTAACAATACCTGCCACAGGAGAGGTGGAATTACCCGCCAACTTAGAAAGCGTAAAGCAGACAATGGAAACTTTAAAAGCTGGTGGTTATGACTTAGAAAGAGCACCAGATGGTATTCAAAAAACTCCAGATGGCAACCTAAAAGGGCAGTAATAGCTGAATAGCCTTACTAATAATTTCGCTGAAAATAACCCAGCTTATATAAATGTGGTCTGGGTTATTTACTTTGGTAGCTAACTACTTGCTCCAATAGCTGCAATATTCAAAATTTCACTAACAGTAGAGCCGTTTGGAATAATTTGAGCTGGTTTTTTGAAGCCAACTAAAATTGGGCCAATCAAGGTGCTGCCACCAATTTGGTGAAGCATTTTCCCACTAATGTTAGAAGATTCTAAGCTAGGCATAATAAGGCAATTAGCTGGTGCAGTAAGCTTTGCATTAGGATAAAGTTTAAGTAACTCGCTTTCTAATGCCACATCAGGAGTAATGTCACCATCAACTTCAAAATCAACTTTTTCACCTTCTAAAATATCCAATGCACCTTGTATAGTTTTTCTACCTTCATGGTCAGGGCTACCAAAGTTTGAAAAGGATAGAAGTGCCGCTCTAGGCTCTTGTCCCATAGTTTTAGCTAGTGCTGCTGTTTTCTTCGCGATTCTTGCGAGTTGTTTAGAATCAGGCTTAATATGAACTGCTGTATCCGATATGAATATAGCTTCGTTATGCTTGCCCACTGCGATTGTAACTCCGAATACTCTTTCCCCTTCTTTAGCTCCAATTTTGTCCATTAATGAAACTAAGCAATCGTGATAGCTTTGGGTTAGGCCAGTAATTATAACGTCACCTTCGCCTTTATTTACTAATTCAGAGGCAATTTTAATATTATCATCCCCGCCTTTTTTAATCGAAATGCCATCAATATTTTTAGCTCCTAGCTTTTCAAGGGTTGCTGAAATTTTACTTTCATCACCAATTAAAATTGCACTTCCATATCTGCTGTTTTTCCACTCTAAAGCTGCGCGAATAATTTTTTCTTCTTCACCTTCTGCGAAAACAACAGTTTTTGGTGAGGAAACCAAGCCTTCAACAATATTTTCCATTGTGTTAGCTGTTGGGTTTAATCTCGCTGCAAGCTTAGCTTCATAAGCTGCCCAGTCAGTGATTTTGTTTCTTGCAACTCCACTGGCTATTGCCGCTTTTGCAACTGCAACAGGAATTTTTGAAATCAACCTTGGGTCAAACGGAGAAGGTATAATATATTCAGGGCCAAATTCCATGTTGTCACGTTTGTTTGCCGCAACAACTTCATGAGGGACAGGCTCTCTAGCTAGTTCTGCTATTGCATTAGCGGCCGCAACTTTCATTTCTTCGTTAATAGTAGTTGCAAAAGTATCTAGTGCGCCACGGAAAATATAAGGAAAGCCCAGAACGTTATTTACTTGGTTAGGGTAATCAGACCTGCCAGTAGCAATAATTGCATCGTCACGAACTGTTTTTGCTTCTTCAGGAGTAATTTCTGGGTCTGGGTTAGCCATGGCAAATATGATCGGGTTCTTTGCCATCATGCCAACCATTTCTTTTGTTACGGCTCCTTTTCCAGCTAGACCATAAAAGGCATCAGCGTTTTTCATTGCATCTTCTAAAGACCTGTCTTCAGTATCTGCTGCATGCTTTTCTTTCCACTCATTCATGCTTTCTGTTCTACCTTTGTAGATAACCCCAGTTCTATCAACCAAAAGCGCATTTTTTACGCCCATGCTTTTAACTAGCTCTAAACATGCTATGCCTGCAGAACCTGCACCCAGAACAACAAGTTTTATATCTTCAAGTTTTCTATTTGTTAAAAGGCATGCATTTATTAGTGCTGCGGCCGTAACAATTGCAGTCCCATGTTGATCGTCATGAAAAACTGGAATATTCATTTCTTCTTTTAAACGGCGTTCAATCTCAAAACACTCGGGGGCTTTGATGTCCTCTAGGTTAATACCGCCCCAGCTTGGGCTCAAATATTTAACTGAATTTATGAATTCTTCTGGATCTTCAGTATCAATTTCAACATCAACAGAGTCGATATCCGCAAAACGTTTAAATAAAACAGATTTACCTTCCATCACTGGTTTTGAAGCAAGTGCTCCTAAGTTTCCTAAGCCTAGTACAGCTGTACCATTTGAAATAACTGCAACATAGTTACCTTTAGCAGTATATTTATATGCATTTAATGGGTCATCGGCAATTTCTAAACATGGTGCTGCTACACCTGGAGAATAAGCTAAAGCTAAATCACGCTGAGTAAGCAGTGGTTTTGTTGGTGCTAATGCAACTTTACCAGGAAGTCCTCTTGTATGAAATCTTAGTGCTTCTGGGTTTGTATATCTATCTGTCATGTATGAAATTCTCTCAGTTGTATTTCAATAATAATGGCTGAAAGATAGAAAGATTTTCAATTTATTCAAGTTTTAAACGCA
This sequence comes from uncultured Rickettsiales bacterium, assembly GCA_964352365.1. Taxonomy (GTDB): domain Bacteria; phylum Pseudomonadota; class Alphaproteobacteria; order Rickettsiales; family UBA8987; genus CAYGRX01. The sequence goes on along the minus strand of CAYGRX010000005.1, from coordinate 5,173 downwards.
TTAGAATTGCTATAAATATCAAAAAATTATTTATATCCAAAATAAGCTGCGATTGAAGCGTATAGCAGCCACATACTAGGTCTAAAGAATAGGCCTCTAATAGTAAAACCAATGCATACTGTTAAAAACCTATTGCTCCTTACCCATTTTTCAGCTTTGTTAGGAAGTTTTGAAACCAGCCAGTCAAAAAATTTTATAATTGGTTTTGGAGTGTATTCCAAAATGAATATATCTACCTTGTTGGCAAATTTTGACATTTTAGTCTTTTTATTTACATTTGTATCTTTGTCTTTATCTATCATTAGTTTTAAACTCTAGTTCCAAAAATAGCACTTCCAATTCTTACCATGGTTGCTCCTTCTTCAATAGCTATTTTGTAATCTCCGCTCATGCCCATGGAAAGCTCCTGCATATTAAAATTAGGAAGATTTAAAGATTTAATATTCTCAAAAATCTTTTTTAATTCTCTAAAATTTTCTCTTATGTTTTTTTCTATCCCACTATTTTCACCAATAGTCATAAGGCCTTTTACCTTTAAATTAGGTAATGTGCTAACATATTTAGCAAAATCAATTACCTCGTTGGGGTATACTCCACTTTTACTTTCTTCCTTGCTAGTATTAACTTGAATCAAGCAATCAAGATTTTTATTTTCAATTTCTAATCTCTTTTGAAGTTTGTTCGCTAACGATTTTCTGTCTAAAGAATGTAAAAGGTCGCAAAACCTAGTTATATACTTAACCTTGTTTGTTTGAACGGAGCCAATCAAATGCCATTTAATATCATATTCTTTTAGTTTCTCAGCCTTATCAAGTGCTTCTAATATATTATTCTCGCCGAAATGAACTTGTCCTGCTTTTGAAAGTTCTTCAATCATCTCTATTGGTTTAGTCTTTGAAACTGCAATTAGACTAAAATTTTGATTGTTATATTTTGTTAAATTACGGAGATGTTCAATCTCATTTTTTAAAATAACTAGTTTCTCATTCAAACTCATTACTATACTTGCTTAGATTTTATAAAGTTTTATATATGTGCTTTTACTTAAGGCTTTTCAACTGATTTATGAAAAATTACAGCATAGTTCTTCAAGCCATAATATGGGCTAATATATCTGCAATTGCCAGTGCCTTTATGGTTGCTCTAGTTCGACATGTTTCTGAAGATATTAATGTTCCGCAAATAATTTTTGTAAGGAATATTTTTGCATTTTTGATGTTTATGCCCTTTATCTATTTTAAAGGTTTAGAGCAATTCAAAACTAAAAGATTAAAACTTCACGTACTTCGTTCAACAACGGGTGTAGTTGCTATGATGGCTTTTTTCTATAGTATTTCAAAAATGAATTTGTCTTTAGTCACGGCGATTTCCTTTACCGCACCTTTGTTTATGGCAATAATAGCTTATTTTTTTCTAAAAGATAAGTTCGGAATGCATAGAATTTTTTCCCTAGTTGTTGGCTTTATTGGTGCTTTAATAGTCATTAGACCTGGGTTTGAAGCTTACGATGAATATAGTCTATACGTTGTTTTTGCGGCATTTTTTTGGGCGCTATCAAGTATTTTGATTAAGAAGCTATCTGCTACAGAATCCCCTGCCGCTATAACTTTTTATATGACGATATTCATGGCGTTATTCTCATCTCCATTTGCGATATATTTCTGGCAGTATATGACGTTAAACGATTTATTTTGGATATTTCTTATAGCATTTTGCTCTAATATATTACAATTCTCCCTAGCGAAATCTCTATCATTGGTTGATATGTCAGTAATTTTACCTTTTGACTTTACGAGGCTTATTTATACCGCAATCATTGCTTATTTTGCATTTGGTGAAACTTTGGATATGCCTGCAGTTATAGGCTCTATAATTATCATATCTGCTGCCGCTTACACAGCATATAGACAAAATAAAAATTCAAAAATAAAGCCAAAGCTTTAGCCATAAACTTGACAGTTCGTAATAACCAACTATTTAACTAGGGTATTAAAACCTTGTTTAAAAAACAAAAAGGATATTTCAAAAATGTATATACAAACGGAAAGCACACCAAATCCAAATGTTTTAAAATTTGTTCCAGGCATACAAGTTATGGAGGAAGGGACTGCAACCTTTAAAAAAGCTGATGATGCCGCTGGTATTTCTCAATTAGCGTCTGTTTTGCTTGAAATCATAGATGTTAAGGAAGTATTCTTTGGCATAGATTTTATAACAATTTCAAAGGCTGATGATGCGGACTGGAACTTACTGAAAGCGCATGTCATAACAACAATTATGGAGCACTACATAGCTGGCAGATCGGCAATTGATGCGAATCAAACTAAAAAGACATCTCATAATAAATCAAATAGTGCAAATGAAGATGATGATGAACTAGTTATTCAAATTAAAGAATTAATTGATACTCGTGTTCGCCCTGCAGTGGCTGAAGATGGTGGAGATATTATATATCAAAGTTTTGAAGATGGAGTTGTATACCTTGAGCTTCATGGTGCTTGTTCTGGTTGTCCAAGTTCAACTGCTACGCTTAAAAACGGAATTGAAAATATGCTTAAGCATTATGTTCCTGAGGTTCTTGCTGTTGAGGCAGTTAATGGCCTTCCTGATGATACCTTTGACCTATAGAATAAAAAGTTTTTTTAATTGATATATATATTTTTATAGTTAATAAATTTATCTACGTAATTTGAAACTTTTAAATTTGTTCTAAGAGATAACTTTTTATTAGAGCAGCTATTTATGAAATTAATCACTAAATTAAAATCAAAGGCAAAAATTAACTTATTTCTTCATGTTAATGGTGTTTATGATGATGGTTATCACGAGCTTGAAAGTCTGTTTTACTTCCCTGAAATTTTTGATGAAATTGAAGTTTATGAAGGTGAAAAATCAGGTTTGGAAATTTCTGGAAGATTTTCAAATAGCTTAAAACAATACTCTATTGAAGAGAATTTAATAATGGTGGTTTATAATTCATTAAAGGCAGCTTTTCCTAAAATTCCTAATTTATATTTTAAACTAAAAAAACAACTTCCTGTTTCTGCTGGTGTTGGCGGGGGATCTGGTAATGCGGCGGTAGTTTTAGACTTTCTGAATCATAATTATAATTTAGGCTTAGACGAATTTCAGCTAATTGATATTGCAAAGAGAATAGGCGCTGATGTGCCTGCATCCCTGTTTCAAAAACCTTGTGTAGTTTCAGGAATAGGTGAGAAAATTAATCTAGATATTAAAATCCCTGAGTTAACTATATTACTAGTTAACCCTAATAAACCAGTAAGTACTAAGTACATTTTTGAAAAGGGTTTTAAAGAATATAATAAAAAACTGGGCGGTGTTCAGTTTGGGGGTGGTGATGTTAAAAAATTGACTGAATATTTAGTATCTAATACAGAGAATAAATTACAAAATAAGGCGATAGAATATTGCCCGGAAATATTAGATTTAATAAATATAGTTTCTGCTCAAGATGGTTGTTTACTATCTAGAATGAGTGGAAGTGGTGGCACGGTTTTTGGTATATTTGAAGATCAAAAATATTTAAATTTTGCAAAGGATTCCATATCCAAATCTAATCCTGAATTTTCAATTATATAAAGTTTTAATTTGAAGATTTATTTGCATCTTTTTTTACATTTTCCTGCTCTAACCTTCTTTCTTCACGACGCTTTTTAAGTTGCTTAAATTTGTAATATTCTGCTATGGCTGATTTAGATGCTTTTGTATTAATATCCTCTAGAGACCTTAGCGTTACTTGCGTTAACCAATCTTCATCATCATATAAAAGGGTTTTCATGGTAGCCACAGACTTATTTGATTCTTTGCCGATTTTTCCTAAAGATGATACCGCTGTAACTTTGGTGTCATAGTCATCGTGGCGTAGGTAAGTCATGATTATAGGAACTGCCCTTGATGCTTTTTTCCCAAGCCTACCAAGAGTATATAAAACAGAGTTACGGATTTTTTTATCATCTCTATTATCTTTCAAATGGGCTAAAAGTGGGTTAACTGCCTTTTCTCCCATTTTTTCAAAATTATAAACTGCACTTTCAAAAAAGTTATATTCATTTGCATTTAAGCCAAGCAAATTCTGCTCTAACTTCATTTCCTCAATTGCTTCTCTGCTAAGGTTTGAAAGGTTGTTTTTCTTTTCTTTTTTTGCATTTGCCATAGGTACAAATGTTAAGTTGTACATAACAAAAACTAGTGTAAATATTTTAACTAAGTTTTTCATCAATTAGTATAATTGTTTCCTTTTTGCCATAAAGCTTTATAAACGAGCCTATTCGGGGTCCTTGTTTCTGGCCTAATAATACCATATAAAGTAGGGAAAACCAATCCCTTAGCTTTTCTCCGTAGCCATTATCTTTACCAACCGTAAATGCTAAGGTTTGAAGATCATCGGCATTCAAGCTGTTATCAACATTTTCTAAGGCTTTTTTAAGGTTTAAAATTGCCATTCTTTCAGATCCATCTGGCGTATGGTAGTTTTTGTTAGGTTTTACAAAGTCATGATAATATCTAACCGCAAGTTCTGCCATTTTGTCTAAATAAGGCATGTCTTCAGGCTTTGCTCCATCTGCATAGCGAGAAATAAAACCCCATAAAATTTCTTTATCTTCTGGGTTGCAAGCGGAGGCTAGATTTAACAATAAAGAAAATGAAACAGGGTTTTCAATAGATTTAAGATTATTATTGGCTATGTGCCAAGTTGGATTATCTACCAATTTTTGCTCTTCTCCAGTATCTTGTGCAACTATAGCATTTTCATAGTGTTTTAAATAATCATCAACATGTTGGGGTATAACATCAAAATGAAGCCTTTTAGCTTTTTGTGGGGAGTTAAACATATATAAACAAAGGCTTTCATTAGTTCCGTATTTTAGCCATTCTTCTAAGGAAATGCCATTACCTTTTGATTTGGAAATTTTTTCACCCTTGTCATCTAAAAACATTTCGTAAACAAAATTTATAGGTGTTTTGCCGGCTATAACTTTACTTATTCTAGATGAAATTGCAGCGCTAGGTGTTAAATCCTTGCCGTGCATTTCATAGTCTACATCAAAAGCTGCCCAGCGCATTCCCCAATCTGGTTTCCATTGCAATTTGCAACGGCCATCAGTTATTTTCGTTGAAATCTCTTCACCATTTTCATCTAAGTAACTTATAG
>CAYGRX010000004.1:21788-27843 GCA_964352365.1 uncultured Rickettsiales bacterium | reverse complement strand
AATATTGTAAGAAGCCCATATCAGTATAGCTCCTCCACATTAAACCTTGCATAATGCCGCTTACCCACATCGCTGTTATGTATAAAACGATACCAGTTGTCGCCACCCATAAGTGGATGTTAACTAACTTCAAGGAATACACTTCTTTTTTGTTCCATAGTACTGGCACTAAGTAGTAAATACAGCCCATGGTAATGAACCCAACCCAGCCAAGCGCACCAGAGTGTACATGACCAATTGTCCAGTCAGTGTAATGTGAAAGTGCGTTAACCTCTTTGATTGACATTAGTGGGCCTTCAAAAGTACTCATTCCGTAGAATGCTAAAGATACAATCATAAACTTAAGTACAGGGTCATCACGTAGTTTTTCCCACGCGCCAGAAAGTGTCATCATGCCGTTAATCATACCACCCCAGCTAGGCATCCATAGCATTATAGAAAAAGTCATACCTAAAGTTTGTGCCCAATCAGGTAATGCAGTGTAATGTAAATGGTGAGGGCCAGCCCAAATATATATAAAAATTAAGCTCCAAAAGTGGATTATTGAAAGCCTATAAGAATATACAGGGCGGTTTGCGCGTTTAGGTACAAAGTAATACATCATTCCTAAAAACCCTGCAGTTAAAAAGAATCCAACAGCATTATGTCCATACCACCATTGAATCATAGCAGATTGAACCCCGCCCCATATAGGGTAAGATTTACTAGAGGTAAGTGATACAGGAATAGATAAGTTATTTACAATATGAAGAACTGCAACAGTAATTATAAATGCTAAAAAGAACCAGTTTGCTACATATATATGTGGCTCTTTTCTGTTTTTTAATGTCATCATGAACACAACCAAGTAAGCCACCCAAACAATTGTTAACCATAAATCAGCATACCATTCAGGTTCCGCATATTCCTTGCCTTGAGTAACGCCCAATACATAACCTAATGCAGCAATAACTATAAAAAATTGATATCCCCAAAATGTAAATTTAGCCCATCCGTCTCCCCACAAGCGGGTTCTACAAGTTCTTTGTACAACAAAGTAGCTCGTAGCAAATAGGGCATTTCCGCCAAATGCAAAAATAACTGCAGAAGTATGTATTGGTCTTAACCTTCCAAATGTTAATTGTGCAATATTTAATTCAGGAAAGGTAAGTTGAGCAGCGATAATAACGCCAACTAGCATGCCGACTACTCCCCAGAAAACAGTGGCAACTGTGAATAACTTCACCACATCATAATTATAATTTGTTTTTGTATTATTCATAAATTAACTCCTAAAATATAATTGCAATTGCGGTATCAAATAAAATTATCCCAGAGACAAAAATTACTAAGCTTTGGAATTTTTCTTTAAATTGGTTAAGTTTTATCTTTGAAATTAAATAGTTTCCTCCATAAGAAACACTAAATAAACCAGGTATTGTGCCTAAGCTAAACAAGGCCATTGCTGTTGCTGCAGTCACAACACTTCCTGTAGAGGAAACTGCAAATATTGCTGAAATAATCATTCCGCAAGGGATTAAACCGAGTACAGAACCCAAAATAAAGCCATTAAAACCACGAGGGTTTTTAAATAATGGCTTTATTTTATTTTCTAAAGCTCGCGGTAGCTGTAATTTAAATCCAAATATAGATTTTTTATTTTTTGATAATGCATAACTAACAAAAATTGCACTTGATAACAAAAGCATTATAGCAGCGAACCATCTCATTTGAGGTAAAGCTAGAATGTGAGATGATAAGTAAGCCGCAACACTCGCCAAAATTATATAAGTAGATGCTCTACCTAAGTGATAGGGTAGTAACGCAGAGTTTTTCATCCTCGCTAGTTCAGAGATTTTTTCACTAGAATCATATGCCATATTCGCATTAGTTTGCATAATCACAAAAGGGCCACACATGCCTGCGCAATGTGTGAACCCACTAATTAAACCAGCTATAAACAATGCCGAATAAATACTATATTCAGAATTAATTATACTCGAGCAATATGGAATAATTGATTCCAATTAATTACCTAAAACTTGTAAGTTATACCAAAACCTAAAATCCAAGGGTCCAAATCAACATCGCCATAAATTGCGCCGTTATTTACGTTTGCCTCAGTTTCTAAATAGATTTTTTTGATATCTATATTGATACCCCAATTATCATCTAGCATATAATCGGCACCCGCTTGTAGCGCATATCCCAAGCCGTCTTTATATGTAACTCGGTTAAGACCTGAAGATTTTTTTGTATCATAGAAAAAAGTGTAGTTCAAGCCAACTCCTAAATATGGGCGGAATGTAGCTTCAGGTGCAAAGTGATATTGAAGAGTTAGAGTTGGAGGAAGAATTTTAGTATGACCTAAATCCACCCCGCCAGCTTCCATTTCGTGCATTGCTGTTGCTAAAATTAGTTCTGCGGCTACGTTCTTAGTTAGGAAGTATGTAAAATCCATTTCCGGAACAGTTTGAGAGTGTGCATCAACTGAAAGACCGTTATTTAGCTTTGAGCTTTCCTCGGGATCAATTGTGATTGAACGAAGACGAACTTGCCAGCTACTTAAATCTGTAAATGAATTAAACTCAGTGCCCTCACCAGCAGATGCGGGGTTTGCACTCACTAAAATTCCCATTACAGCAGTTGTGGCTAATAAAGCTTTCTTAAACATATCTTTCTCCTAATTATTAAGCTTTTTAATATATTTAATTTTATAGATGAGAGTTCGGTTGAGTTAATTGACAAAAGTCAAAACTTTTTTGTTTTTTTGAACTAGCATGAAGAAGTTAAATAAATGAAAGGAAACAAAATGAAAAAATCTATTTCAAAAATTATTGTGATTGCCTCAATATTACTTATTCAAAGCTGCTCAAGCTTTGTTGATGATTGTAAGTCAGTTATTAATGATATGAAGAATAAGAAGTCGGGCACTATAAGTGTTAAAGTTGAACCTCCAAAAGGTTGTAGCGAAAACGAGTTTTTATAAGCTTTAATTAAATAAGATTGAATGTTGCTAGATTAAGATTTATATTCTTGGCATATAAACCTTAATTACCTTTATGGAAAAACATTCTTTATTTAATGGTGTTGAAGAGAAGTTGCTTGAAGATATAAAAAAATCGGCAGTCTCTAAAAAATTCTCTAAAAACGAACTTATTTATTTTCAAGAAGATGAAGCTAAATATATTTTCTTCATCAAAAAGGGGTGGGTGAAATTATTTACTGAAACTATTGAGGGTGAAGAAGCCATAATAGATATTTTGCCAGAATATCATATTTTTGGTGATCAAGCAATTTTAGAAGGTAGTCTTTCAAGTCATAGTGCAGAGGCAGTTGAAAATTGTGAAGTTGTGCTTGTTCCGATTAATAAGATTAGGGAACTATTTTCTAAATCCACTAAATTTGCCATGAACATGTTGGAAATCCTAACATCAAAACAAAAATTTAGAGATAGAGAAGTTGAGCATTTAAGCCTTCAAAGTGCCCCACAAAGAATAGGCTGTTTTCTACTTAGGTTATGCAAAGCAGATGACCAGACTAATATAAAACTTAATTTGCCTTATGATAAGTCTTTAATTGCTTCTAGGCTGGGCATGAAAGCGGAAACATTTTCTAGAGCTTTAAACAAGCTTAAAAATGAAGTTGGAATTTCAGTTTCAGGAGGTTCAATTTCAATTCCTTCAATAGCTTCACTTTCTGGTTATTGTTGTGGCGCTTGCTCTAATTCTTTCCCTTGTAAAGATGTTAAGGCTAATTCAATATAGCTAACTAATGCTGCATTAGCGTTGCAATTTTAGAGTTGTTTAGCATAAATTTAGTAGCTCCTCCTAGTATCATTTGGCGAACTCTATTATGGTTATATGCACCCATAATAATCAAATCACAATTTTGCTTTTCTGCTTCATTGCAAAGTGTTTTTCCAACGCAAAAATCTACTTTTTTAATTCCCAAATGTTTTGCATTAACGCCATGAGGTGATAAGTATTCAATCAGCTGATCAGCAGATGCTATGTCTTTTTCAGACTCATTAACGCCTACAACAAAAACTTGTTTTGCGCATTTTAATATTTCAAGAGATGACTTAACTGCTTTTGATGCTCTAATGCTTCCGTCCCAAGCAATCAAAATATTTTTAAAGCCTTTAAATTCAGCTGTTTCTGGAGCAATTATTACTGGCGAACCAGTTTCAAAAATAACGGTATTTATAAGCCCGTTATAGTCTTTATTGCTTTCAATGTTAGAGGGTATAATTATTGAATCATAAAATTTGCCAATTGAAGAAATAATATCATTTACATGGCCTTCTTCGTGAACAAACTTGGCGGAATCATTTTTAATATTAGAATTGAATCTAGTTTCAACTACTCTAAGTTTCGTCAAAAAATCATGCTCGTAACTTTTTTTAAATTCTTCATATATTGAGTTACTGCTAATACTCGCGCAAAAGGTAAATTTAGCAATTTGTTCGTAATCATTGCTTAGGTAAGTATAATCTATTTTTGAATTATACTTAGAAGATAAGCCATCAGAAAACCTTAATAGTTCAGCGTCAGATTTTAAGCTTGATAGTAATGTTAGTATTTTTTTCATATACAAATAATACAGAAATATTCTGATATGCAATTGATATTAGTCAATCATTCGCAAAGTTTAATTTATTTCGGCGTGTCCACGCCCCCCCCTTAATACTTAATTTTATTATAAAATATAAAGGTTAACCAATGGTTAACTTTTGCGTGTTACAATTAAAGTGCTTAATAAGCTTATGGGGTATAAATGGAGAAAGTATTATACATAGTTGGACCAGGTTTCAGTAGTGAAGATGTAGAAAAAGATATACAAAAGATTAGAGATTCTGGAGCCATGGTTGAAGTATTAGATTTAGCAAAAGATCTAGAAGAAAACTCCTTTTCTAGTAAAGAAGAGATTCTTGCAAGAATCGAATATCAAATTAGAGAGTTAGGAGGAAATTCAACAATTTTTATTCATGCTCATGGTATAAAATCACCGACGGATGGTTCTCATTATTTAAATTTTGGCACTTCTACACAAGAGGTAGACTATGAAGGAAACATAGTAAATATTATTGATCACACTATCCCTTGCGGCTTTACTATAAGCCTCTATCTGCTGCTTTTTAGTTTTATCCATAAAAAATACCTATTTGTTGGTTCTTTCCTCTCTATATTTTTCAGGAACCAACAATAAGCACCAACAAATTTAGGGGGTGGGGGTGGCTTAAAGAGAACTCCTGCGGACAATATATATCAGCAAATGCAAGGGAAGATGGTCACATTTGAACGTTAATGAACACAAGTGACCTTAATAAGGCACAAAACCCAGGGTTTGTCTAGTGAAAATGAACAGTAATGAATGTAGGTGAATGATGTCTTGGTCCCTACGGGACACGTCAACTAACTATAAGTAGTTGTAATGTAGTAATATTGGTTAAAGGTAGTCACAAAATACCATCATGCTCACCCGCAAAATTATTTAGCATCAATGATTACTAAAACTACTCTATCATACATTGTTATATAACAAACCAATTTACCAAAGTTAATGCTAATTAGTTATATTTAGCTTTTTTTTGTACTCAATATCTTCAATTTCAACAATTTCATAATCTATATATTCTAAAACTTCTGATTCAGAAAATTCTGGGGAATCATCAAACAAAACAATGTTACTACAATTTTTTCCTTCTTTTTTATAAAGGGAAGAAGAATAAATAATCCCATCACAATCGAAGTATTCTCTAATATACTCGGTAATCACTTGTGTTGGAATATAATCTCTTTTTGCTTCATGCACCGAAATTGGCTTGCTCATTTGTTTATCAAGCTCAGATATGAATTCAAACTTTGAGAACTCATTACCTGATTGCTTTGGGTATTCTTCTGTTAAAGCTGTGATGTCAAAAACTCTAACATCTTTTTTTAGTTTAAAATTGCCAATAAAAACTTTATTGGCAATAGAAGGTCTCACTTCGGCGATTGTAACTTCGGGATTAAAAGAAACATACCAAACTGGTATAAATTCTGAATTTAGACTTCCATGTCCAGCCTTTTCA